>NZ_JAXMOX010000030.1:0-29666 GCF_034669605.1 Leisingera sp. | reverse complement strand
CCTTTGTGGCCGAGCAGGGCTGGACCCTGGTCGAATTCGCCACTCCGGAAGAAACCGTCGCCGCTGTGCGCAACGGTGAAGCTGACGCGGTTCTGGCCGACAAAAGCTTCCTCGACACTGTGGTTGGCGATGACCTTGTGATGCTCGAAAAAACCGAAGCGCTCGGCGGCGGCGTTGGCATGGGCTTCCGCGAATCCGACGCAGAACTGCGCGGCACGTTCGACGCGGCGATCCAGACAATGAAAGACGACGGCACGCTGAACGAACTGATCGCCAAATGGGAAGTCTCTTCCCTGTGGTAATCTGATCCTGTTTCAGGATCTGCAGGCCCGCCGCTGCGGCGCGCGGGCCTCATTTATTCTCATCCGGCGCTGCCCGCCGGGCGTGAACAGAAAAAGACAGGCTCACCTATGTTTTCCTATTGCACGGACCCATCAACGCTTGAGGGGTTGAGCTGGCTTAGCTGCTACCTGACCACCGGCAAGCATTTGAACCTTTATATCTCGGTCTTTGTGGTCCTGACCCTGCTGGCCATCACCGCACCGGTTGCGCTGCTGTTCGGATTCGGCGCTGCCAGTGCCGCCCGCTCCAAGATCCTGCCGCTGCGCTGGTTCGGGATCGGTTATACCAGCATTGTGCGCGGTGTGCCCGATATCGCCTTCTTCCTGTTTTTCGTCATCGCGCTCGACCAGGCATTCGAATGGATGCGCCACAAGGTGAAATGCCCGGACTGGGACGAACCGGTCCGGCGCGGCATCGACTTTGTGGTTTGCGATGCAGCAAAACTGCCGCTGTCCACCTCGCCGCAGTGGGTGCATGAGACCTATGGCTTCTTCCTGGCGGTACTGACCTTCTCGATCGTTTTCGGCGCCTTTGCCGCCAATGTCCTGTTTGGCGCCATGCGTGCCGTGCCGCACGCCCAGATCGAAACCGCCGAAGCCTATGGCATGACCACCCGCCAGGCCTTCTGGCGCATCCTGGTGCCGCAAATGTGGGTCTATGCGCTTCCGGGCCTGTCGAACCTGTGGATGGTGCTTATCAAGGCCACCCCGCTGCTGTTTCTGCTGGGGGTCGAGGACATCGTTTATTGGGCACGGGAACTGGGCGGCACCAAAACCTCCAGATTCACCGACTACCCGCATCCGAACTGGCACGTCTGGTACTTTCTGGCCCTGCTGGTGTTCTACCTCTGCTTTACCAAAGTGTCGGAAGTGGCACTGGACCGCATCATGAAGCGCCTGACCAAGGGCCAGGCCACTGCGGCAGGCGAAGCACAGAGAAAGGCAGCGGCATGAGTTGCATTGAAACCATACAGGCCTATGCCTTCCGCTCCCTGGGCTTTGGAGAACGGCTGCTGCCCAAGGGCGACTACACCCTGTGCGAACACTTCACTCTGATCGGCTCCGGTCTGATCTGGAATGTTTACTTCGGCATCGTTGCCCTGACGACTGGCTTTTTCCTGGCCGTCGCCCTGGCGGTTGGCAAATCCAGCCCCAATCCGCTTTGGCGCAAACCAGCGGAGTGGTTCATCTTTGTGTTCCGCGGCAGCCCGCTGTTCATCCAGTTCTTCTTTGCCTACGCTTGCTTCCTCAGCCTCAAAAGCGTCTCCAGCTTCTTTGATCCCTTCACCTCGGCCTGGCTGGGCGCCTTGGTCGTGCTGTTCTGCAATACCGCGGCCTATTCCGGCGAGATCTTCTATGGCGCACTCTTGTCGATCCCCAAAGGCGATATCGAAGCGGCCGACGCCTATGGCATGTCCGGCTGGGCGCGGTTCCGCCGGATCACCTTCCCGACTATGATGCGGCTGGCCTGGCCTGCCTACACCAACGAGGCGATCTTCCTGTTCCACGCCACCACGCTGGTGTTCTTTTCAGGCTTTCCAGCCTGGCGGCAAAAGGGCGATGCGCTGTACTACGCCAGTTATTTCGCGGACAAGACCTTCAATCCTTTTGTCCCCTACCCGATCCTGGCCTTCTATTTCATTCTGCTGACACTGGTCGTCATCTCCGTGTTCGGTTTTGTGAACAAACGGCTGAACCGGCACCTTCCGCAAGAGCGGCGCAGCCGGACCAAGCTGAGGTTCAAACTGATCCGCTGAATTCAGAATGGCTCCTTCGGGAGCCATTTTTTTGAAACGCCGGATCGCGCCGGGCGCGTTTTGGGCCTCTGACCGCAGGGTGCTTTCCCTGAAGATGAAGCCGCCGGAGCGTCACCTCAAACTTTTGATCAAATTATCTTGGCGAATGGAATTCTCTGCGCTAGGGTTGGCGCAACACATTCATGGAGCCTCCAATGGACCTGTCCGGACTAAAGACCATCCGCATTGCCGCCTGTGACATGAACGGCCAAATGCGCGGCAAACGCCTGCCTGCCGGCATGGCCGCCAAGCTGGACAGCGGCGCGGCCCGGATGCCGATCTCCACCCTCAATGTCGATCTCTGGGGGTGCGATGTTGAAGACAACCCCCTGGTGTTTGAAACCGGCGACGCCGACGGGGTGATGCTGCCCACCGAACGCGGCGCCGTACCGATGCCCTGGCTCAAAAGCGCCTCGGCGCTGGTGCCGATGGCGATGTACTGGGAAGACGGCTCAGCTTTCTTAGGCGACCCGCGCCACGTTCTGACCGATGTGCTGTCGCGCTATGCCGAGCGCGGCTGGACCGTTGTGGCCGCGACGGAAATGGAATTCAGCCTGCTGGATGACAGCGGCCTCCGCCCGGCACCGCCGATCGACCCGCTGACCGGCCGTGAGCTGGATCAGCAATCGGTGCTGTCGGTGGCCGAACTGGATGCCTTTGATGACTTCTTCACCGATCTCTATGACGGTGCCGAGATGATGGGCATCCCCGCCCAGTCCGCAATTTCCGAGGCAGGCCTGGGCCAGTTTGAAATCAACCTGAACCATCAGGAAGCGATGCGCGCCGCAGATGATGCCTGGCTGTTCAAGGCCTTGGTAAGAGGGCTTGCACGCAAACACGGCTTTGCGGCGACTTTCATGGCCAAACCTTATCCGCAAGAAGCCGGTAACGGAATGCATGTGCATTTCTCGGTCGAGGACAAGGACGGCAGCAACGTCTTTGACAACGGCGGCGAGACGGGATCGGACCTGCTGATGCACGCCGTGGCAGGCTGTCTGGCCGCGATGCCCGCCAGCTCGCTGATCTTCGCCCCGCACGGCAATTCCTATGACAGGCTGGTGCCTGGCGCCCACGCGCCCGTCAGTGCCGCCTGGGCCTATGAAAACCGCACCGCCGCCATCCGCATTCCCGGCGGCAGCCCCAAGGCCCGGCGCATCGAACACCGCGTCGCCGGCGGCGACATCAACCCCTATCTGATGCTCGCAACCGTGCTTGGCTCTGCCCTGGCCGGGATCGAAGATCAGATGCAGCCCCCCGCCCCGTCCGAGGGCAACATCTACGAGATCAAGGGCCTGCCGCAGCTGGCCGCCGACTGGGAGACCGCGATCGACTGGTTCGAAAGTGATCCGCTGATCGCCCGCGTGCTGCCGGAACTCGCCATCCGGAACCTGGTGATGACCAAACGGCAGGAGCTGAAAGGCTTTGCCGAGCGTCCCCGTGAGAGCCATTGGTTGTCCTGGCTGGAAGCGGTATAGCGCTGCCTTGCCCCGGGGCTTGCCTGCTCCAGCCCCCTCAGCTAGGCTCAATTTGATCAAATCTGGTGACTTATGAAAATCGGCATCCTGCAAACTGGACACTCCCCCGAAGATCTGTTCGGCCCTTTCGGGGATTACGACGGTATGTTCCGCGACATGCTGGACGGCAACGGCTTTGAATTTCAAACTTGGGCGGTGGTGGATGGTATATTTCCAGACAGCGCCGATGACGCCGACGCCTGGCTGATCACCGGCTCCAAGCACGGCGCCTATGAGGATCACGCCTGGATCCCGCTGCTGGAAGCGCTGATCCGCGAGATCAACACCAGGAAACAGCCGCTGGCCGGCATCTGCTTCGGCCATCAGATCATCGCCCAGGCGCTTGGCGGCAAGGTCAGGAAGTTTGAGGGCGGCTGGGCCGTGGGCCGCGTCACCTATCAGGTGGACGGCCGCGAGCTGACCCTCAATGCCTGGCATCAGGATCAGGTCGTGGAGCTGCCCGACAGCGCCCGCGTGCTGGGCGGCAACGACTTCTGCCGGAACGGCATCCTGGCCTATGGCGACCATATCATCTCCTGGCAGCCCCACCCCGAATTTCCCAGCGCCTTTGTCGGCGGCCTGATCGAAAAACGCGGCCGCGGCGTGGTACCGGACGGCCTGCTGGACCGTGCAGCCGCTGAGCTGGACGCCCCCGTGGACAATCAAGACATCGCAACCTTCCTCGCAGAATTTTACAGGAAAGAGAGGACTTAATGTCAGCCTGGCTCGACGCCCTTCCCGAAGCAGCAAAAACCTATCTGGAGGGCCGTCGTCTCGACGAAGTTGAATGCGTTATCTCGGACCTTCCCGGTATCGCCCGTGGCAAGGCGGTACCGGCATCCAAATTCGCAAAGACCGACTATTTTCATCTGCCTGACAGCATCTTCTACCAGACCATCACCGGGGACTGGGCTGATGCCGCGGATGAAGACGGCTGGATAGAAAAGGACATGACGCTGAAGCCCGACATGTCCACTGCCACGGCCGCGCCCTGGACCGGCGACTGGACGCTGCAGGTGATTCACGACGCCTATGACCGCGACGGCAAGCCGATACCCTTCAGCCCCCGTAACGTGCTGAAGCGTGTTGTGCAGCTCTATCATGACAAGGGCTGGAAACCGGTTGTGGCGCCCGAGATGGAGTTTTTCCTGGTCGCCCGCAATATTGATCCTGCACATGAGATCAAGCCGATGATGGGCCGCTCCGGCCGCCCGGCGGCGGCGCGCCAGGCCTATTCGATGACTGCGGTCGATGAATTCGGGCCGGTGATCGACGATATCTATGATTTCGCCGAAGCCCAGGGCTTTGAAATCGACGGCATCACCCAGGAAGGCGGCGCCGGCCAGCTGGAGATCAATCTGCTGCACGGCGACCCGGTCAAACTGGCGGATGAAGTCTTCTACTTCAAACGGCTGATCCGCGAAGCAGCCCTGCGGCACGATTGTTTTGCCACCTTCATGGCCAAGCCGATCGAGGATGAGCCCGGCTCGGCCATGCATATCCACCATTCGGTTCTGGATATGGAAACCGGCGAAAACATCTTCTCCGGCCCGCAGGGCGGCGAGACGGATGCGTTCTACAACTACATCGCAGGGTTTCAGAACCATCTGCCGGCGGGCCTGGCAGTGATGGCGCCCTATGTGAACTCCTACCGCCGCTATGTGAAAGATCACGCCGCCCCGATCAATCTGGAGTGGGCACGCGACAACCGCACCACCGGCATCCGGATCCCGCTGTCGGGTCCCGGGGCGCGGCGGGTCGAAAACCGCATCGCCGGCATGGATTGCAACCCTTACCTGGGCATCGCGCTGTCGCTGGCCTGCGGATACATTGGCCTGATCAACGAGGAACGCCCGCGCAAGCAGTTCAAGGGCGACGCCTATGAGGGCGAAGGCGATATCCCGCAAGTGATGGGTCAGGCACTGGATCTGTTTGACGAGGCCACCGAACTGCATGAGGTTCTGGGCCCGGAGTTCGCCCGCGTCTATTCCATCGTGAAACGTGCGGAATATGACGAGTTCCTTCAGGTGATCTCCCCCTGGGAGCGCGAACATCTGCTGATGAACGTGTAAGCCCTCTGGCGCTGCGCCTGGGCGCAGCGCCAGTGCAATTGAGTATTTAAGAAAAGATGAAGTGCAGGCTGCCCGCAAGGGCGCCTGCCACCGACAGAGGTGCGTGATGGGCATGAACCTGCTCTATTCCAATGACCGCAAGGGCCATTATCCAAACAGCTGGTACGCAGCGACGGCCACGCCAATGGAGCGGTTTCCGGCTCTGGCGGGGGAGCTGACAGCGGATGTCTGCATCGTTGGCGGCGGCTATACCGGCCTGTCCGCTGCGCTGCATCTGGCCGAAGCCGGGCAGCGTGTCGTTGTGCTGGAGGCGCACCGCGCGGGCTTCGGCGCCTCGGGCCGCAACGGCGGCCAGCTCGGCAGCGGCCAGCGGATGGAACAGGACGGGCTGGAAGCGCTGATGGGCGAGCCCGAAGCGCAAAAGCTCTGGCAGCTGGGCGAGGACGCCAAAAAACTGGTGAAAGCGCTGATCGACCGGCACCAAATCGACTGCCACCTGAAACCCGGCATTGCCCATGCGTGCTTTTCCAAAAGCGAGGCCGCCCATGAACGCGCCTACGCCGAGCACCTGCAGAACCGCTATGGCTACGATCAGATCCAGCCGCTGGATGAAGCCGGGCTGCAGGCCGTCTGCCCCTCTCCCGCCTATAGGGGCGGCTCGCTGGACATGGGGGCCGCCCATCTGCATCCGCTGAACTTTGCCCTGGGCCTGGCCCGGGCTGCGGCAGGCGCCGGCGCGCAGATCTGCGAGCAAAGCGAGGTTCTGGACATCCAGGAAGGCGCGCAAATCCGCGTGCGGACTGCAAGCGGCACTGTTACAGCCGGACATTTGATCCTTGCCTGCAACGGCTACCTGGGCGGATTGAACCGCCAGGTCGCCGCGCGGGTGATGCCGATCAACAATTTCATCGTGGCAACCGAACCGCTGGGCACGGATGCCGCGCGGGTGCTTGCCCGTGACGTGGCGGTGGCAGATAGTAAATTCGTAGTGAACTATTTCCGCCTCAGCGATGACAAGCGCCTGCTGTTCGGCGGCGGCGAAAGCTACGGCTACCGCTTTCCTGCCGACATCGCGTCCACCGTGCGCAAACCGATGCAGCAGATTTTCCCGCATCTGAAAGACGTCCGTATCGACTACGCCTGGGGCGGAACCCTGGGCATCACCATGAAGCGGATGCCTTATCTGGCGCGCCTTGCGCCGAATGTCCTGTCTGCTTCGGGCTACTCCGGCCACGGCGTCGGCACCGCCACCCATGCGGGCCAGCTGATGGCACTGGCCCTGCAGGGCCAGACCGAGGGCTTCGACACCTTGGCCCAGGTCCCCGCGCCCCGTTTCCCGGGCGGGCCGCGGATGCGATCTCCGCTGCTGGCTCTGGCCATGACCTGGTTTTCCCTGCGTGACCGGCTGGGGATCTGACAGTCCCTTCCATCCTTGTCCGAGTGGCCGGTTTCCGCGCAACTCCGCAACAGTTCTGTGAAATTTCGCCTGCAGCGGCGATTTCCGCTGCAGGGACCCTTGGCAACTCCGGCATCCATATTTACATTTTCCACAGAAACAATTCGGGATTCTGAAATATGGCTCTGCCGCCCAACGTTCATGACGCTGAACCCATTCCCGCAGCTGCCCGTGAGGCCATTGAGGCCCTGATGCAGTCGGGCGATCTGTTCCGCTACACTGCGCCGGAAAACGCACCTGTGACGCTGCTGGAACAGGAGTATGCAGACCTTTTGGGAAGCAAATATGCGCTGGCAGTCTCCTCCTGCTCTGCCGCCTTGTTCCTGTCACTGAAGGCGCTTGGCCTGCCCCGCGATGCACATGTGCTGATCCCCGCTTTCACCTTTGCCGCGGTGCCCTCCTCGGTGGTGCACGCCGACTGCGTGCCGGTTCTGTGCGAGGTGGGCGAAAACTACCGCATCGACATGGCGGATTTTGAGGCCAAACTGGGCGGTGTGCAGGCGGTGATCATCAGCCACATGCGCGGCCACACCTCGGACATGGACGCGATCATGGCGCTCTGCGACGCCCGCGGCATCCCGGTGGTCGAGGACGCGGCCCATTCGCTTGGCACCACCTGGAACGGCCGCAACATCGGCACCATCGGCACGGCGGGCTGTTTTTCCTTCCAGTCCTACAAAATGGTCAACGCCGGCGAAGGCGGCATTCTGATCACCGACGACGCCGACCTGATTGCCCGCGCTGTCATCATGTCCGGCGCTTACGAGCACAATTGGAAAAAACACAAGGGCCCGCATGGTGAAAATGCCCCGGATCTGGAACAGGCTTTCGCCAAGTGGCAGAACCAGCTGCCGCTATATAATCTGCGGATGAGCAATCTGTCCGCTGCCGTGATCCGCCCGCAGCTGCCGGAACTGGCACGCCGGGTGCGCGACGGGCGGGCCAACCATGACTATGTGGCCGCGCGTCTGAATGCCTCCCCTTATTTTGACGTGCCAGCACCGCTTGCCCCTGAACGCCGCGCGCCGGATTCGATCCAGTTCAACCTGGCGGGTCTCAGCGCGGCGCAAACCCGCGCCTTTGCCAGCGCGGCAGAATCCAAGGGAGTCAAAGTGCAGGTCTTCGGCCTCTCCAGCGACAACGCCCGCGCCTTCTGGAACTGGCAGTTCCTGCGCGAACAGCCCGAGCTGCCGCAAACCCGCGCCATGCTGATGAAGGCTTGCGACGTGCGGCTGCCGGTGCGCCTGACCCGTGCCGAGCTGGATGTCATTGCAGATATTCTGCTGGCTGCGGCCAAGGAAACGATGGCCAAGGCAGCCGCCTGAAAAGCACCGGTGCTAGACCACGCAACCGCCCCGGCCCTGTGCCGGGGTTTTTCGTGATTGCAATCCTGGGCTGTGCCGTCCAGTTTGCAGCCATGACTCCGCTTCCCGAATTCGAACGGCGCCCGGCCACAGCCCTGGTGGCAATGGCCAATGCGCTTGGCATGGGCGATCCCGTCAGCGAGGACGCGCTGATGCAGGTCATGCGCGCGGTTTCCGCCAGCAGCGGCGAACGGGCGGCCCTTCTGGCTGCGATCGGAGCCGCAAATGATCCGGAAACCGGAGTCACGGTGGCGGATTTGCTGACCGCCTTTGCCACCCGCGCCGGCGATGCCGAAGCCCAGGTCCAGGATGCGGATCAGGTCATCGGCCAATGGTCGCAGCGGCTCGCCGCCGGCGCGCTGCTGGCCAGCTTCGCCGCCGCCATCGCCGGCACTGTAACCGGCGGGCTGGCCTTTGGCCTTACTCTGCTGTCCTTTTCCGGCTTCATCTTCGCCACCGCCTCCCGCCTCGGGGGACGGGCGCGGCAGCGTCTCAAGGCACAAGAGCGCGAGGCGGCAGAAACCCTGGCCCGCCATGTTCTGCAAGCGGCAAATCACACAAACACTGCGAAGTGATATGGAATTTTCAGCGGTCTATGCCTATATTGGACCCGAAACCGGAGAACAGCATGATTGAAGCCATGGGACTGGAAACTGTCATCGTCAGCGCAATTACTGGGGCCTGCACCCTGTCTTTTGCTGCGAGCGTCTATTTGTTCTATCGTTCCAAACCGCAGCCGGAAACCGGAGATTTGGACGAAATCGTCAGGAACGCGCCTTACCACCGGCTGCACAATATCCTGAAAATCAAACCACGCGCCTGACCGCCGCTTCCGGGGTCTGATCCCCGCCGCAGCGCATGGGCGCAGCAAACCTCACTGATAAAAGAAGCTAAACGAGAATGGCACCGCAACGCGGTGCCAAGCCCGGCTGTGAGGAACAGCCGGAGATTGTTTGCGGCCAGGCGGCTGCCCCGGTGATCAGGACCCCGCGCTGTCAATCGCCTCACTTCATCTTCGACAATTTTTCCTGCAGCTCGGCCAACTGCTTCTTGATGTCGTCCAGGTCCTCGCCGTCTTCGGATTTCTCTTCCCCGGACGCGCCGCCGGTCCAGCCGGCCGCGCCAATTCCGCCGGTCATTGCCTTTAGAAACGCTTCCTGCTGCGCCTTCATCGCTTCGAACCCCGGCATCTTCGCCATCGGGTTCATCGCGCTCATGTTTTCCATCATCTTTGACTGGCTTTCGCGCAGCATATCAAAGGAAGACTGCAGGAACTGCGGCATTACCCCGCCGCCGGGCACCATGTAGCTGCGCACCAGATCGTTCAGCACATTCACCGGCAGCACATTCTCGCCGCGGCTTTCATGCTCAGCAATGATCTGCAACAGATACTGCCGTGTCAGGTCGTCGCCGGTCTTCAGATCAACGATCTGCACCTCGCGGCCTTCCCGGATGAACCCAGCGATATCCTCCAGCGTGACGTAATCGCTGGTCTCGGTGTTATAAAGCCTGCGGCTCGCGTATCGTTTGATCAGCAAGGGTTTGTCCTGTTCTGCCATGTAATCCCTCCCCGGTCATGACGCATTGCAGCAAAGCCTATGCCAGCGCAGAACAAAAGGGAAGCCTCCGCATGTTTTCAGCAACATTTGTTCCTGCCTCCCCTGCAGCGGCTGCAACCAAGACGCGTGGCCACAACCCGGCTCGAGATTTGACAGAGGATCCCGCACCAGAAACGGCATCCTGAACGCGCGGGACATGAAAATCCTGATTCCCGGCGGCACCGGATCCACTGGCACCGCCGTCATCCAAGACCTGGTCCGGCACGGGCATGTGGCTACTGGCCTCAGCCGCCAGGATACCTGGGACCGGAAACTGGCGGCCCTGGGTGCCCGACCCTTGGGCGGCGATCTGCGCCACACCTGCAGTCGGGTCCGCGAGATTGCCCGACGCCATGGCAATGACGCCAGCTATGTTGTGCGCAGCCTGAAGCATATGCTGATCAAATCCGGCGATTGGGCCGAAGGCCCGGCATTGGATCAGCAGATAGACACTGGGAACTGCGCCGGATAACTGGCCGTCGGCCGCAGAAAAACAGCCTCCGCAATGCGCAGTTTTGACTTCAGGACGGGAACTCATGAACAAATACTGAACATTTTGCATTTTAGGTGCGAAAATAGATTCTCAATGTGATATAAATCAGTCAGGGTCTTTTGAGTCTGTGGTAGCGGGAATAATGGCTGACCAAGGGGACAGACAAAGACAAGCTGCTGTACTTATTGCCGATGTGGCTGGGTTTTCCGCGCTGGTTGAAACCGGCGAAGCGGAGGCGGTTGCCGCGGTTCGCAGTCTTGCGGACGACATCGTCGTGCCTGTGGCGCATCAGTATTCAGGTCAGCTTGTCAAAACATTGGGCGACGGTTTTCTGCTGGAGTTCGTAACCTCTGTGCAAGCGGTGAAAGCCGCCTTGCTGATTGCCAAGCGGACCGCTGCCTTGGCTGCCAGCCGCCCGCCGCCCCATCTGCACCTTAGAATGGGAATTCACACAGGCAACGTCATTGCTGCCGGGGGCGATCTGTTCGGCAGCTGTGTCAATATCGCGGCCCGCCTCGAAAGCCTTGCCGGGCCCGGTGAAATCTGCGTGTCCGGCACGGTTCAAGAGCAGGTCCGCGGCAGGATCAATGCCGCCTTTGACGATCTTGGCCTGCAAGTCATCCGCAATATCTCAGACCCGGTGCGGATCTTCCGCATCGCCGAAAACCCGCTGCCCCGCTTTGAAGCCGAAGGCCCCGCCTACGAAGTGTCCATCGCCGTTTTACCCTTTCTGAACAAATCCCCTGGTGCACCCAGAGCAGACAGTCTGGCTGAAACCCTGACCGAAGACGTGACCCTCGGCCTGTCCCGGTTCCGCGATCTGCGTGTCATATCCCGCACCACGGCATTCCGCTTTGCCAGCAGCGCATCAGAAACATCTTTGGCGGCGGTGGAACTCGGCGTCCGCTATTTGGCCGAAGGCACGGTGCGGCAGCGGCCTGGAAAACTGCGGGTTACCGTTTCGCTGGCAGATGGCTGCAGCGGTACGACACTGTTCAGTGAACAATACCATCTGGACGATCAAGCCGGCTTCAGCCGTCAGGACGCTTTGGCGCGGCAGATCACCCAAACCCTGGCCGGACAGCTGCAGGCCACCGCAAAACGCATATCGGCCGAAGTTTTGGCAAGCGGCGGCCCCTGGACGTCAAAGGAACTGGTTCTGCAGGCCAAAGCCCTGATCCTCGACACCCGGGACGCCCTGCATCAGTGCCGGGAGCTGTATCAGACCGCCTGTGCCAGCGACCAGGGGAACCCGTCTGCCTATTCGGGATTGGCGCTCACATATCTGGTGGAATGGATGAGCGGCTGGGGCTTGTCGCCCGAGGACACTCTGGATCAGGCCTTCCCCTATCTGCGCCGGGCAGCCCGTATCGACCCGCTGGACAGCGCCGTGCAACGCCGGCTGGCCATCATGCATCTGTTCAAAGGAGAGTTTTCCCTGGCAGAGGACCATTTCCAGCGCGCCCTTGCCCTGAACCCGAACGACACTGAAGCGATGGCCTTCCACGGCCTGTCCTATGTGTACCTGGGCCAGCCTGAGAAGGCCCTTGCCGAATTGGACCAAGCTTCTGACCGCAACCCGTTCCATCCAACTTACTTTCACTGGTTCAGGGGGCTGGCGCTCTACATGTGCCGGGAATACCTGCCAGGCATTTCAGAAGTGAACAAGGCTGTCGGGCTGTTTCCCGGTTTTCCGGCCCCGCACCGCCACTTGGCTGCCTGCTATGCGCAATTGGGAGACAGGGCAGCGGCGGCGCGGCAATGCGGGCGCATCCTTGGCCTCGAGCCGGAGTTTTCGGTCGCCCGCATCAGCAAAACCCTTCCCTTCGTCAGAGCCGCAGATCTGGAGCATTACTGCGACGGGCTGCGGCGGGCCGGACTGCCGGACTGATCTCTGAACAGCAAAAAGGCAGGCCTTGCGGCCTGCCTTTTCTCACAGTCCGGCTCCGTCAGGGAGGAGAGCCAGGGCCGGTCCGTGGTCGATCTTACTTTGCAGCAGCAGAAGCTTTTTTCGCTGCGGAGGTCACTTCGTCGGTGGCCTTCTTCACAGCTGCGGTGGCTTCTTCGCCCATGTCTTTGCCGGCAGCCATCACCAGTTCGACGGTTTCCATCTGGACCTTCTTGGCGATCTCAGCAAAGGCAGCCATGTTTTCAGCAGCCACTTCAGCGGAAGCGGAGGCGAAATCGGTTGCGGCTTTGGCATAGTCGGCCGGGTCGGCTTTGACTTTGGACACATCGCCCAGCTTGGAGATGGTGTCTTTGGTCCACTTGTTCGAGATCTCAGCGGATTTGCCGGCAGCGTCCAGCGCAACGGCGGACAGCTTCTCGTTCAGGGCTGCGGTGTTCTTGAAAACGTCTTCCATCGCTTTGGTGTCAACCGGGAAGGCGCCCATGAAGTCTTTCATCATCGCGGTGAAGTCTTGGGTCTTTGCCATAGTTCTAATTCCTCAGAAAGCTGCAGCAGGACCATCCTGCGCTCTTAGCATGAGAAGAATATGCTTTCTGCGGTGCAGCATTTCAAGGTTTTTCATGCTGCGGTGCAGAAAAAAATCGCAAATCCCGTGAAATCAACGGTTTGCCTTGACCCTGACATAGGACCCGGGGGCAGGCATCAAAGAGGGATACCCCGAATCCCCGGCTTCGCGGGCGGGAACCTGCTTGCCCGACCGCTTCTTCAGCCAATCATTCCAGCGCGGCCACCAGGAGCCCTGGTGGTATTCCGCCCCCTCCATCCAGGCTTCGCTGTCACCTTTCAGATCTGTATTGGTGTAATGGCCGTACTTCTTCTTGCTGGGCGGGTTGACGATACCCGCGATATGGCCGGACTCCGACACGATGAAACTTTTGCTGCGCGACCCCATCTGCTGCACCCCCCGGTAGCAGTCCTTCCAGCGGGCGATATGGTCTGTCTCGCAGGTAATCGACATCAGCGGCACATCCACATCCCTGATATGCAGCTTGTGGCCCATCAGCTCGAATCCGTCGCGGACAAATTCATTGTTCTGGCACAGGCCCCGCAGATACTGAACCGCCATCCGGCCCGGCAGGTTGGCGCCATCGCCGTTCCAATACAGCAGATCAAAGGCCGGCGGCGTCTCGCCCATCATGTAGCTTTTGACGGCGGGGCCATAGATCAGATCCTTGGAGCGCAGGAACGACATGGTCCGTGCAATCACCCAGGAGCGCAGCAGCCCATCCTCTTCCACCTGCGCCTCGATCCCGTCAACGAAATCATTCTGCAGGAACGGCGTGAACTCGCCCTGATCACCGAAATCGGTCAGCGTGGTAAAGAAGGTCGCTGATTTCACCGATTTATCGCCGCGCTGCTTCAACAGCGACAATGTCAGGCTCAGCGTGGTGCCGGCGATGCAGTAGCCGACAGCGTTCACCTGCTTGACCTTGCAGATCTCCTTGACCGTTTCAATCGCGGTCAGGATGCCCTCCTGCATGTAGTCTTCCATCCCCACCTCGGCATGGCTGGCATCCGCATTGACCCAGGAGACGACAAACAGGGTATAGCCCTGCTCGGTCACCCATTTGATCATGCTGTTCTGCGCCTTCAGGTCGAGGATGTAGAACTTGTTGATCCAGGGCGGGAACAGGACAATCGGAGTCTCGTGCACGGTTTCCGTCGCGGGTTTGTACTGGATCAGCTCCATCATCCGGTTGCGGTAGACCACATCGCCAGGCGTGGTGGCGATATTGCCGCCCAGCTCAAAGGCGCTCTCGTCCGCCAGCCGCACCACCAGTTCGCCATTGTTGGCTTCCAGATCGGTGACCAGGTTCTCCAGCCCGTCGATCAGCGACTGGCCTTCGGTCGCAACAGCCTTTTCCAGCGCATCCGGGTTGGTGGGCAGAAAATTGGTCGGCGACATCATCTCGATGATCTGGTCGGCAAAATACGTCAGGCGCTGCTTGTCCTTGCCGTCCAATTCGCCCGCATCCTGCACCGCTTTGCGGATCGCATCGGCGTTGGTCATGTATTGCTGCTTCACAAAATTGAAGTACGGGCTGCTTTCCCACAGCGGATTCGAAAAACGGCGGTCCGCGGGGCCGCCGTCATCGGTGCTGTCCAATTGTCCGGCCAGGGCCTTCTGAGCTTCGGCGAAATTCAGCACCGATTTGCTCCAGTACCCGATCTGCTGCTCCAGGATCTTGGCGGGGTTTTGCATCGCCTCTGTCCAATAGGCGGTTGCTGCGCGTGCATAAAGCTCTCGATTCGGACCATCCAAAGCGGGGTTATGCGGGACCTTCCGGGACATGACATCGGCGAGACGCTTGCTCAGCTCCTCAACGCGGCTCATGTTTTCCTTAAGTTTTTCAATGCTCTCGGAATTGGCCACTGCGGAAAATTCGTCACTAGTTGTCATATAAATGAATCCCTCATAGGCTTTCTGCTATGCAGAATACTCTTCTGCATTTTTCAGGGCAAAGCGGCGATTGGTCCAATGTTCCGGATTTGATGGTCCGATGACGCAGGGGCAAAGCCCGAAGGAGACACGCATGCGATACATGATGACCTACGATCTGATGGAGACAGTCCGGAACACCAACCAATGGCTGGGCGCCACCGCGCTCTCCATGGCATCTTACCCGGTCTTTTCCGCCTTGCCAAACCCTGCTCTCAGCTGGATGGCCGCCTGGGGTGAAGTAACGGAACGTACTTACCAGCGAATGGTGGTGAAACCGGACTGGGGCATCCGCACTTTCACCTGCGAAGACGGCAAGGACCATCTGGTGGACATCACCACTGTGGTCGAACGGCCCTTTGGCGATCTGATCCATTTCAAGGTCAACGGACGCGAAGAACAGCCGCGCAAGGTGCTGCTGGTTGCCCCGATGTCCGGCCATTACGCCACCCTCCTGCGGTCCACCGTCAAAAGCTTGATCGTCAATTGTGAAGTCTACGTGACAGACTGGCACAACGCCCGCGACATTCCTGTTTCCGCGGGGAAATTCGATGTCGAGGACTATACGCTTTACCTCGTCGACTTCATGCGCGAACTGGGGCCTGACACCCATGTTGTCGCGGTGTGCCAGCCGGTTCCCTTGACCCTCGCCGCCACCGCCTATCTGGCCGAGCAGGACCCCAAGGCGCAACCGTCATCCTTGACGCTGATCGGCGGCCCGGTGGATCCGGACGCCACCCCGACCGAGGTCACCGATTTCGGCCGCCGCGTCACCATGGGCCAGCTGGAGGAAACCATGATCCAGCGGGTCGGCTACAAAAACAAAGGCGTCGGCCGCAAAGTTTATCCGGGCCTGTTGCAGCTGGCCTCCTTCATGTCGATGAACGGCGAGCGCCATTCCAGGGCCTTCATGGACCAGATCCAGCGCGTGTCCCGCGGCGAGGCGTCGGATCATGACGCCCACAACCGGTTCTATGACGAATATCTGGCTGTCATGGACATGACCGCAGAATTCTACCTGTCCACTGTCGAGCGCGTCTTCAAGCGACGCGAGATCGCCCGCAACGAATTCATTGTGAATGGCCACAAGGTCGACATCGGCAAGATCACCAATGTGGCGGTAAAAACTGTCGAAGGCGCCAAGGATGATATCTCTGCCCCCGGCCAATGCGTCGCCGCGCTGGATCTGTGCACCGGCCTGCCTGACAGCATGAAAGCCAGCCACCTGGAGCCGGGCGCGGGCCACTATGGCATTTTTGCCGGCCGCAGCTGGCGCGACAACATCCGCCCGCTGGTGATCGATTTCATGAACACCAACAGCCGCCGGAAACCGGGCCACACGCCTGCGAACAAGAACGCGGCTGCCTGACAGAATGGGGGACGGGCTGGCGTTTTCCTGCAATTGCGGGGCCTTGCGCGGCGACGTGTCAGCGCAGGGCATCAAAGGCGGCACCCGTGTTGCCTGCTATTGCGCCGACTGCCGCGCCAATGAGCTGCACCACGGCCGGCCCGACCCGGCGCCGGATCAGGTGGATCTGTTCCAGCTGGCGCCGGACAGCATCACCATCACCCAGGGCGCCGCGCATCTGAAAGCGCTGCGCCTGGGACCGCGCGGGCCGTTGCGCTGGTACGCATCCTGCTGCGGCACGCCCTTTGCAAACACGCTGGCCAAGCCCACCCTGCCCTTTGCCGGGATGCGGGCAGACCTGTTCCAGGACAAATCCGCACTTGGCAAAATCCGCGCCAAGGCCTTCCTCCCCGTTGCCGGCAAACAGACCCGGACCAAGGGCGGCGGGGTCTTGGCCTGGGGCATTCTCAGCCGGATGATCACGTCGCGCCTGTCCGGCCGCTGGAGGAAAACGCCGTTCTTCGATGCGGCCACCGGCAGGCCGGTGGCCGAGCCCGAATTGCTCAGCAAAGACCAGCGCGCAAAACTTTACTCTTAGGACACCGGCACAGCCAGCCAGTGCAGCAGCGCCCGGTTCACGGCGTCGGGCTGCTCCAGCACCGGCAAATGCCCGGCCCCGGCGATCACCTGCAGCTGCGCATCCGGGATCAGTTGCGCCAGCACCCGCAGCTTGGCGACCGGGGTGATCGTGTCATGCTCCCCCGCCAAAACAAGCGCCGGCACATGCACCCGCCGCATCGTCGCCTGCTGATCCAGCCGCCGCTGCAGCGCGCGGGACTGCGCCACAAACATCTGCGGCCCCAGTTCCATCCCCATTTGGCAGAACAGGTTGTGGATGTCCAGCCGGCCCGGCCCCGGCGCCAGCGCCTCCAGCGGCAGCGTCTCACGCAGCACATCCATCAGCCGTCCGGTCCGGGCTGCTATGATATGCGGTTCCCGGTCAGCGGCCTGCTGCGGCGTTTCCGCCAGCGGGCCCGCGCCCATTATGCACAGCCGGCTGATCCGTTCAGGTGCGCGGCGCAGCAGCTCCATCGCCACGATCCCGCCCAGCGACACGCCTGCCAGGGCAAACCGGGGCGGCAAATGAGCCAGCATCCGGGCGGCAATCCTTTCCACCGTGTCGCCGCCTGCCAGCGGCAGCACCATCACGGGCATACTGCCGGAAAAACTCCTGACCTGAGCGTCAAAGATCCGGCCGTCGCACATTATCCCCGGCAGCAGAACCAAAGGTTCCCGGCACGGTTGCTGGTCATAAGGCATATGCTGCCCTCGCGGTTTGCCTGCCACCCGTTGCCTCAACTCTGCGGAGAACAGCCCCCGGGAGCAAGAAAAACTTCCCGGCTGCGCGGATTTAGAAAGCTGCTGCCGCCGCGGTGCCTCGCCTAGTAGCCGTTCCAGCAAAAGGCGCCATTGCCGGCCAGTTTTGAAAACGGGTTGAAAGCGATTTCCCAGATGTGCCCGTCCGGGCTGCGGAAATAGCCGTGATGCCCGCCCCAGAACACATCCTGCGCAGGCTTCAGCACCGCGGCGCCAGCCGCCTCTGCTGCCGCCAGCAGCGCAGCCACATCCTCCTTGCTGCGGGTGTTGTGGCTCAGCGTCACCGCACCGGTGCCCAGCTCCGCTTCTGCAAGACCGGTCTCAGCCGCCAGCGCCGCCAGCGGATACAGCCCCAACGTCTGCGAGATCAGATCAAAGGCAATCACCCCGTCCGGGCTTTCCGCACGCTGCCATCCCAGTGCTTCGTAAAAGGCAGCCGCCCTTTCCATATCCGGCACACCCAGCGTAATCAGGCTTACTCTCTGTTCCATCAGTCAATCCCATGCCTCTGCAACCACATCCACAGCGCCGCCGCGGCACCCTGCCGCCGGTCCGGCAAAATCATTTCATCATCCAGACTGCCCTATGCGCAGAACCCGCCGCATCAAACCCCGCCCAGAACGTCCAGAACGGCGTCTTCGATCATTGTCAGGCAAGCCTGATCCGAGAACCGGTGGTCGGCATCCTTGACCAGGGTCAGCCGCATGTCGACGCAGACCGCATGATCCAGCAGCCGCAGCGCGGTCCCGGTTGACACTGCGGTATCCGCCGTTCCCTGCAGGCAACGGACCTTGAAGGGCAGGAGCAACGGCGCGCGCAGCACCAGCCGCAGGCGCCCGTCTTCGATCATCCGCTTGGAGACATGATAGGGCTCCATGTAGTCGCTGGGCAGTTCCACATAGCCTTGCGCCTCCAGCTCGGCCTTCTGCGTGTCGGTAAAATTGGCCCAGTACCCGTCCTCGGTGAAATCCGGCGCCGCCGCGATGGTGACCATCCCCTTGATCCGCTCCGGCACCTCCCGCGCCAGCAGCAGCGCCTGCCAGCCGCCCATCGACGACCCCACCGGGACGATCTCCCCATCGGTCAGATGGGCCACCGCCTCCAGCGTGTCCTCGTGCCAGTCGCCGATGCAGCCTTCCTCGAACATGCCCGAACTTTCGCCATGGCCGGAATAATCGAACCGCAGAAAGGCCTGACCGCGCGCCTTGGCCCAGGCTTCCAGATGCACCGCCTTGGTGCCCTCCATGTCGGATTTCAGCCCGCCCAGGAACACCACGCACGGCCCCTGCCCGTCGCTCTTGTGATAGGCAATCCGGCGGCCCTGAGCGGTCTCGAGGAAAGATGTGGCGGGCATGTCGTTGGTCTCCTGTCCTTTTTCCTGAAATGTGGCATGACGGCGCCTGCCCCGCAAGCGCCGGCACTCCCTGCTTGCAAGCCCCCCGCCTGCCTCCTTATGGTCCGCAAAAATTTTCAAGGGACCCAGGGCATGTTCAGACTCATCAAAGGCGCTGTGATCGCCGCCGCCATTTTGGCCGTGGCCCTCGCCACCGCCTGGGCGGCTCTGGCGCTGTGGTACCGGCTGCCCTTCGGCACGATACCGCGCGGCCTGCTGGCAGGCGGGTTTACCCTGCTCGGCCTTGCCGTCATCGCCGGTCTGCTCCGCAGGCGTGCCTTGCGGGCGCTGACCACATTCACCCTGGCACTGGCCGCGGTGATCCTGTGGTGGTCCACCCTCGCGCCGCCTTCCGAACGCAACTGGTCCCCCGACGTGGCCCGCCAGGTCACCGGCCAGGTTGACGGCGACATGCTCACACTTACGGATGTGCGCAACTTTTCCTGGCAGACGCCCGAAGCCTACAGCGAACGCTGGGAGACCCGCAGCTATGACCTGACCGCGCTCGACACAGTGGATCTGTTCATGTCCTATTGGGCCGGGCCGCAAATGGCGCATATGATCGTCAGCTTCGGCTTTGACAACGGCGATCACATCGCCTGGTCGGTTGAGGTGCGGCGCCAGTCCGGCGGCGGCTTCTCTCCCATTGCCGACCTGTTCAAGACCAACACCCTGGTGATCCTGGCCGCCGATGAACGCGACGTGATCGGAACCCGCACCAACGCCCGCGGCGAAGACGTGCAGCTGTTCCGTATCGGCGTCAGCCCCGAGACCGCCCGCGCCCTGCTGTTGCAATATGTCGACGCCGCCAACAGCCTTGCCGTCCGGCCGGAGTGGTACAATTCGCTCACCACAAATTGCACCACCGTGGTGATGACAATGATCCGCGCCTTTGCGGACGAAGTGCCGCTGGACTGGCGGGTGCTGGCCAATGGCTACCTGCCGGACTACGCATGGGAACAAGGCGTGCTCGACCAGACCCGCACAATCGGCGAGCTGCGCGCCTTGGGCAGCATTTCCCCGATCGCCCGGGCCCACGGCGTGACCCCGGACTATTCCGCCGTGATTCGCCAAGGCATCCCCGCCTTCGCATCGAACTGATCCGGCTTCTTTCCGGTCCAAAATACTCCGCGGAGCGCGAGGGGCCGGCCCCTCGCCTCTTTTCTGTTTGCAGCTGCGTTCAAAAACCCCCGATGGGCGTGGTCACGAAACGCCCGCAGCCGGGCTGGAAACGGTCTTCCGAGTGCTCAAGCGCCCAAGCAGTTCCTGTATCCGGCTCAAGGTCTCTCCAACCCGCAGCGCCTTTTCGCCGCTCGGCCCGCCCTCGACATGCGCGCAATGCTCATAAGACAGGTGGCGCTGCGACAGGATCTTCTGTGACTGGCAAAGCGCGGTTTCTATCAGGTCCACATCCTCAACCGTCAGGTCAAAGTTCGGGTTCGGGCGGGTCATCGGAACACTCCTCCGGGTATGTCCATAGGATCAAATCTTCTGACCACCCTGCCCCAAGCCGTTTTGCATTGCAATATTTTTTTGTTACTTTTCAACTGCTTACCTGTATACACATATGTGCAATCGCATGCACAGGCACACAATGGAAAATTCAGGGGCAATTACAGCGGCATGCAAACCCGTCTTGACTTGCCCCCGCTTTGACCGCAAAACGCGCGGACCAAACACATACCCGCAACCGGGCGTTCTGTGGGCGCCAAACCGACGAGGAGCAGCCAGACAATGGCCCAAATCTCTCTCACCTTCCCCGATGGCAATGCACGGTCCTATGACGCAGGCGTAACCCCTGCGCAGGTGGCCTCCGGCATTTCCACCTCGCTGGCCAAAAAAGCCATTTCCGCCACCGTCAACGATCAGCACTGGGACCTGCAGTGGCCCATTGAAGGCGACGCCACTATTGCCATCCACACCATGAAGGACGAGGCCCAGGCCAACGAGCTGATCCGCCACGACCTGGCGCATGTGATGGCGCGCGCGGTGCAGGAAATCTGGCCCGACACCAAAGTCACCATCGGCCCGGTGATTGAAAACGGCTGGTACTACGACTTTGACCGGGCTGAGCCCTTCACCCCCGAAGACCTCGGCGCAATCGAGAAAAAGATGAAGGACATCATCAACAAGCGTGATGAGGTCCGCACCGAGGTGTGGGAGCGCACCCGCGCGATCCAGCATTACACCGACTTGGGCGAGCCTTATAAGGTCGAGCTGATCGAAAGCATTCCCGGCGATGAGCCGCTGCGGATGTATTGGCACGGCGATTGGCAGGATCTCTGCCGCGGCCCGCATCTTCAGCACACCGGCCAGCTGCCGGGCGATGCCTTCAAGCTGATGTCGATTGCCGGCGCCTACTGGCGCGGCGACAGCTCCCGCGCCATGCTGCAGCGGATCTACGGCGTTGCCTTCACCGGCAAGGAAAAGCTGAAGGCGCACCTCACCATGCTGGAAGAGGCCGCCAAGCGCGACCACCGCAAACTGGGCCGCGAGATGGACCTGTTTCACATGCAGGAAGAGGCACCGGGGCAGATCTTCTGGCACCCGAACGGCTGGAAGATCTACACCCAGCTGCAGGACTACATGCGCCGCCAGCAGGACCGCGGCGGCTATGTCGAGGTGAACACCCCGCAGGTTGTCGACCGCAAGCTGTGGGAGGCCTCGGGCCACTGGGAGAAATACCAGGAGAACATGTTCATCGTCGAGGTCGACGAGGAGCACGCCCGCGAAAAGGCCGTGAACGCGCTGAAGCCGATGAACTGCCCCTGCCACGTGCAGATCTTCAACCAGGGCCTCAAGTCCTACCGCGACCTGCCGCTGCGGATGGCCGAATTCGGCTCCTGCAACCGCTATGAACCCTCGGGCGCGCTGCACGGCATCATGCGGGTCCGCGGCTTCACCCAGGACGACGCGCATATTTTCTGCGCCGAAGACCAGATCGAGGCGGAAACCAAGAAGTTCATCGACTTCCTGTCCACCATCTACAAGGACCTCGGCTTCGAGAAGTTTTCGGTCAAATTCTCCGACCGTCCGGAAAAACGCTCCGGCTCGGACGAGGTCTGGGACAAATCCGAGGCGGCCCTGAAGGCGGCAACCGAGGCCGCGGGCTGCGCCTATGAGCTGAACCCCGGCGAAGGCGCCTTCTACGGCCCCAAGCTGGAATTCGTGCTGACCGACGCTATCGGCCGCGACTGGCAGTGCGGCACCCTGCAGGTGGACTTCGTGCTGCCCGAGCGGCTGGATGCGACCTACATCGGCGCGGACGGCGCCAAGCACCGCCCTGTGATGCTGCACCGCGCAACGCTCGGCTCCTTCGAGCGCTTCATCGGCATCCTGATCGAAGAGCACGCAGGCAAGCTGCCGTTCTGGCTGGCGCCGCGGCAGGTGGTTGTCGCCTCGATCACCTCCGAGGCGGATGACTATGTGCAGGAGGTCGTCGCGGAACTGAAACAGGCAGGCGTGCGCGCCGAGGCCGACATCCGCAACGAAAAGATCAACTACAAGGTCCGGGAGCATTCGGTCGGCAAGGTGCCGGTCATCCTCGCCGTCGGCCACCGCGAGGTGGAGGAGCGCACCGTCTCCGTCCGCCGTCTTGGCGAAAAGCAGACCAAGGTCGACTCCCTGGAAAATGTTACAAAGGCGCTGGCGGCGGAAGCAACCCCGCCGGACCTTCTGTAACATTTCCCCGAAAGATCAGCTTCAGCGGCCCCCATTCGGGGGCCGTTTTGTTTCAAACGCCGGCAAAAGTCCCTGAAACCAACGCTCTATGCAGTGGTCCGCCCTCACATAGCCTGACGCCGGCGTGAGACACGGGGTCGTGACTTAAATTCCCGGAAACCGCGGGTTAGGCTTTGCCTGTCATCACGACACCGCATGTTAACCCGAAAGGAATTCACGAGATGTCGAATACTGCAAAATCCCTGGCCGTCGCCGGCGCCGTCGCCGCCGCTCTGACCGCTGCTTCGACCATGCCCGCTGCCGCCGCCACCAAGGAAAAATGCTACGGCGTTTCGCTGGCTGGCCAGAACGACTGTGCGGCCGGCCCCGGCACCACCTGCGCGGGCACCTCGACCACCGACTATCAGGGCAACGCCTGGACCTTGGTTGACGCAGGCACCTGCACTGGCCTTGAACTGCCGGCCATGGCTGACGGCACCGAGCGCAAAGGCTCGCTGGAGCCGCTGGAGCGCGACCAGCCGGCATAAGCGCCGCTTGAATTCGGGGGCGGGAGTGTGAGTTCCCTCCCCTTTTGCCTCCGGACACAGGACTTGCCATGCTTGACGCCGCATCACATGACAGGCTGCCCGCCGCCGCCGGCGTTGGCTACAAGCCGCAGCATTTCACCCGGGTCACTGCGGATCCGGGCGCTGTCAAATGGTTGGAAATCCACGCCGAAAACTACATGGGGGACGGCGGACGCCCGCTAGCGCAGCTGCGCCGCCTTGCCGAAAGTTTTGCCATGTCGGTGCATGGCGTCGGCCTGTCCATCGGCGGCGAAGACCCGCTGGATGCCGGCCACCTCTCCCGGCTCAAACACCTGGTTGGCTGGCTGAACCCCGCCAGTTTCTCCGAGCATCTGGCCTGGTCCACGCATGACAGCCGCTTTTACAACGACCTGCTGCCGCTGCCCTATACGGACGCCAGCCTGCAGCGGATCTGCGATCACATCGACCAATTGCAGGACACCATCGGACGGCCGATGCTGCTGGAAAATCCCTCCAGCTATCTCGCCTTTGCCGAAAGCACCTGGTCCGAGCCGGCATTCCTGGCCGAGATCTCCCGCCGCACCGGCTGCGGGCTGCTGTTGGACGTGAACAACGTCTTTGTCTCAGCCACCAACCTTGATTTCTCGCCGCAGGGCTACATCGACGCCTTCCCGCTGGAGAAAGTGGGTGAAATCCACCTTGGCGGCCATGACGAGGATGAAGACGAGCACGGCCGCCCCCTGCTGATCGACAGCCACGGCCGCGCGGTGGTGGATCCGGTCTGGGCGCTGCTGGATTACACCCTCGCCCAATCCGGACCCAAGCCGGTTCTGGTCGAATGGGACAACGACGTGCCGGACTGGCCCACCCTGGAGGCCGAAGCCGCCCGCGCCGCAGCCGCGCTGGAGCGCATCCCCGCATGACTGTGTCCCAAACAGACTTCACCCGCGCCATGATGGATGCGGACCTGCCGGTTCCGGACGGTCTGACCGATCATCACGCCCGGCCCGCCGGGCGCCGCTTCAGCGTCTACCGCAACAATATCGCCGTGTCGCTGACCGAAGCGATGCACAGCGCCTTTCCGGTGATTGCCAGGCTTCTGGGCAAGCAGAACATGGACGGGCTGGCAGGGCTGTATCTGCGCCGGCACCCGCCGTCATCGCCGCTGATGATGTTCTACGGCAAGCACTTCCCGGAATTCCTGGAGGGCATGGAACAGCTCAAGCACCTCGGCTACCTTGGCGATGTGGCCCGTTTGGAACTGGCCCTGCGCCGCGCCTATCACGCCGCCGACGCAGCCCCCATCCCGCCCGAGGCGCTTGGCGCCTTGCCGCCGGACGCGCTGATGAACACCCGGCTGCAGCTGGCCCCGGCGGTGCAGGTGCTGCGTTCGCCCTGGCCGGTCCATGGCCTCTGGCGCTACAACACCGAAGACGGCGCACCCAAGCCGCAGGCACAGGCCCAGGATGTGCTGATCACCCGCCCCGAATACGATCCCATTCCCCAGGTCCTGCCGCCCGCCGGCGCAACCTGGATCCGTGCCCTGATGACGGGCGCCAGCATCGGCCAGGCATTGGACCAGGCCGCCGCCGAAAACGAAACATTCGACCTGGGTGCCACGCTGGCCCTGCTGTTGCAGGGCGGCGCGATAACCGGACTGGACAGCAAAGGGTAAGACCATGCACGCACTTGTCACCATTCACAACGCCGTTTTCGGCCTGGTGGAACGGGCCGGAGAGCGGCTGATGCCGCTGGCCGCCCGCTTTGTCTTCGCGTCAACGCTGCTGCTGTATTTCTGGAACTCCGGCCTGACCAAGCTGGGCGACGGTTTCTCCGGCCTGTTCAGCCCCTCGATCGGTGCCTACAGCCAGATCTTCCCGAAACAGCTGGAGGCTGCGGGCTATGATGTCTCGCAATTCGGCCTGTTGCAGAAACTGGTGGTGCTTGCAGGCACCTACGCCGAGTTTATCCTGCCGCTGATGATCGTGATCGGCCTGGCCACGCGCCTGGCGTCCTTCGGCATGATCGGCTTTATCATCGTTCAATCCCTCACCGATGTCGTCGGCCACGGCGCCACAGACATCAAGACGCTCGGCGCCCTTTTCGACCGCTTCCCGGATGCTGCGATCCTGGATCAGCGCCTGCTGTGGATCTTTGTGCTGACCTATCTGATGGTAAAAGGCGCAGGCGCCCTGTCGGTGGATGCTCTACTGCGCCGCCGGATGGAACCGGCAATCGCCTGACCCGGCCGCCCCGGCAAGGGAAAGGCGCCCTGCCCCCGGCAGCGGCGCCTTTTTCAGCGCCGCGCGGCGTGCCTCAGAAATGCGCTTTGGGCTCATCCGGCTGGCCGGCCGCCAGCGCCATCAGCCCAGCCGCGGCGGCAAAGCTCAGCGGGAAGATCGTAAACACATTGAGACCGAACCCCGCATACATGCCCGCAGCCGATCCCAGCAACAGGATCCCGCCCCACAATGCCCGCGCCCGCGCCATCGCACCGCCGGTGATCGCCAGAAGCGGCGCCAGCACCGCCAGCAGCCGTAGCTGTTCCACATTATCGACCTGTTCAGCCAGCCCTTCGACCTCGCCGAAATGCTCCACCGCCGCGGTGTAGCCATAGCCGAAAAAGCCCACGATCATACCAAAAACACCGGCGATGATCCCCAAAACCAGGGCGGCGTTGCGCATAGTGACTCTCCCAAAACGTCCGCTACCGACATAGGCAGCTGTTCAAGTTCCGCCAAGAGCCGCCTGTGTGTTCTGATCCCAACCCAGGAATAATTCCCCGTCGCGGTCGATCAGCGGCCGCTTCATCAGCGCCGGATGCTCGCGCAGCAGCGCCAGCGGCGCGCTTGCCCGCTCCTGCTCGCTCAGACCACGCCAGGTGGTTGACCGCGTATTGACCAGCTTGGCGCCGAATTGCGCATGGGCCGCCTCTAGCAGCCCCTCTGGCATGCCATCGGCACGAATGTCCACCAGAGTCGAATTTTCAATCTTCTTCAGCGCCTTACGGCAGGTATCGCAGTTTTTCAGCCCATAGATCTTCATAAATCCTCCATCCTCTCCGCGGAACGCACACAATTTATGGTGGAATGCGCCGGTTTTTCTTGATTTTCGAACAGCCCGTGTAAAACTCAAAGTTGTCTGGCCATGACTCACTCGCTTCAGACAACGGGACGGGCCGGATGTCTTGGGAAGCCTCAAGGCGACGTGCAAACTAGAAGGAGACGCGGGAAATGCCAAGTGGCACCGTGAAGTGGTTCAACACCACCAAAGGGTATGGGTTTATTGAACCCGATCAAGGCGGCAAGGATGTGTTTGTGCACATTTCCGCGGTGGAACGGTCGGGCCTGGCCGGTCTCGCCGACAACATGAAAGTCGGCTACGAGCTGTCCGAAGGCCGCGATGGCCGCCAAATGGCTGCAGAGCTTAAAGAGCTTTGATTTATTGATCTGCACTGCGCCCGGGATCAGACTGGGCGCAGGCAAAGAAAGCCCGTCAGCCCCGCCGCAGATACTCAGCCATCACACAGGCCGGATCGCTTTCGCGCAGCACCGTTTCGCCGGCCTTGCTCCACTCCTCTTCCGGGAAATCCGGGAAATAGGCGTCCGCATCCTCAACCGTCAGATTTACCTCGGTGATCAGCAGCCGGTCCGCCATCTCCAGCATGCCGCGGTAAATGCCTTCGCCGCCGATGCCATAGACCCGGCGGTAGCCTTGCGCATAAGCCTCCTGCACTGCCGCCCCGATTGACGGCAGCACGATCCCGGCCGCCTGCGGATTGGACGACACCACCAGATTCAGGCGGTTTTTCAACGGCTTCACCGGCAGGCTGTCCCAGGTGTTGCGGCCCATGATGATGGCGCCGCCCAGCGTTTCGCGCTGAAACGCTTTCAGATCCTCTGGCGCGAACCATGGGATATCATTGTCCTTGCCAATGGCGCCGTTGCGCGCCCGCGCAGCGATCAGAGTAATCATGAGTGTCTTCCTTGCTTGTCAAACCGCAACATCGGCCTTTATGTGCGGATGCGGATCGTAACCTTCGACTTCGAAGTCCTCAATCCGGTAGTCGTCAATACTCTCCGCACGTTTGGCCAGCGATATCTTCGGCAACGCCCGAGGTTCACGCCCCAGCTGCTCACGCGCTTGATCGAAATGGTTGCGGTAGAGGTGCACATCCCCTCCGACCCAGACCAATTCGCCGGGGCGCAGGCCCGCTTGCTGCGCAAGCATCAGCTGCAACGCAGTAGCCCCGACATAGTTGAAGGCGGCGCCCAGCAGCAAATCGACCGATCTCTGGAACAAAAGGCAGTTCAAACGCCCGTCGGAGGTCACATGGTACTGATAGACCATATGGCAGGGCGGCAGCGCCATCTCTCCCAGTTCCGCAACGTTCCAGCCGTGAAAGAGCAGACGCCGGCTCGCAGGGGTTTCGCGCAGCGCGCGGATCAGCGTCCCAATCTGGTCATGTTCGCGGCCGTCGGACCCCATCCAGCGCCGCCACTGCTTGCCGTACACGGGGCCAAGCTCACCCCATTGCGCTGCGAATCCGTCGTCCTCGACAATCCTGCGCTCGAATTCCGCTTGCGTGACGCCGTCCCCGGTCTCGCGGCGATAGGCCGCCAGCGGCCAGTCCGTCCAGATCCGGACGTTCTCCCGCAGCAGGGGCTGAATATTGGTTCCCCCTGTCAGGAACCATAGCATTTCCTTGATCGCGGTTTTCCAGTAGACGCGCTTGGTCGTCAGAATAGGCGCCGTGCCATCCGACAAATCAAAGCGCACCATGGCGCCGAACAGCGAGCGGGTACCGACGCCCGTTCTGTCAACCCGCTCGTCCCCGTATTCCAGGACCCGTTCGATCAGATCCAGGTACTGATACTCCGGATGCCGCATGCCTCTGCCTCCACAATTTTTGCCAACAACAGAAACCTGCGTGGCAGCCCGTTTCAATCATAATGAATAACGCGTGCCGGGTCATAGCGCATTCTACCGCCACAGCGCTCCCGGACAGTTTTAACACGTGATTTCGGCCCGCAGGCCGCAACCGCGGAAACTGGCGCCATTGATGGCCATTGATCAGCTCCGGACCGCCGTTCCCCTTCGCCCGGGGGGGGCTCAAAAGGCCCCCGCGGCCCGGAATGCGGCAGCGCCGGCCGGGATCCTGATGCATGGCTGTTCTCCATGACTTTCACCATGGCTTCCACCGAAAATTCACGCCCCGGCATAACGTCTGCGCCGCCGGGCGCCAAGCTCTAAAAGCAGCTCTGCGCCACCTTCTCGATACCACATCTGCCCGGCCGGCCTGAAATGAAAACCACATGCAGGTAGCGCATCCGCCACGGTTGCGTCCAAATGCCGTCCGCTCAATTGACAATGACCCTGCCCGCACCGAATGTGGCGCTAAACGATAATACATATTGAGGTAGAGGCAGATGAGGCGCTATTGGCTGGGGCTCGCGGTTGTCACCGCGCTGTCCGCATGCAGCGGGGGCAACCCCTTCGAGACCGAAGACGACACCGGCACGGATCCCGGAACGGATCCCGATCCCGGCACGCCGATCAGCCGCGACGGGATTCCTCCTGGAACCGCTTCCCCGACACCGGACCAGGCCATCTTCCGGTCTGAACCGACAGCGGCGGACGGCGGCGAACTCGGCGACGGCTATGCTTCCGGTATCGTGTACAACGCCGGTGATGATACTTTTACGGTCGACAACCTCGGCTTTGACGGTGACAACACCTATGCCCGCGGATCCGCCGTCAGCAGCCTCGGCCCCTTTGCAGTCTATGAGGCCGACGCGCAGTTCCCCGATATCGTTGATGGCGAAATCATCAACCAGTTCACCCACCGTGCGATTTACGGCGTCAGCAGCTCTGGCAACAGCCAGTTTGCGATTGTGCGCACCGGCGCCTATGTCGACTACGGCTTCGGCGGCTTTGTATACCAGCGCGACAACAGCGTCACCCTGCCGGATAGCGGACAGGCGATCTATCAGGGTTCCATTGCAGGTGTTCGCGATTTCAAAGGCTCAGGCGGTCTCGAATACACCACCGGCGACATCGAAATCGCGATCGACTTTGATGACTTCAACGGCAGCACCGGCCAGCGCGGCGATGCAATTGCGGGCACGATCTCCAACCGTTTGATCTTTGACACCAACGGCACCCATATCACCAGTCAGGTCCTGAACCGCATCAATGCTGAAAACTCCCTCAGCCTGAATGAAATCCCGACCCTGACCTTTGACGTCGGGCCGGGCAATCTGGATGACAACGGGGAAATCCTTGGCACATTGAACA
>NZ_JAXMOX010000029.1:0-29964 GCF_034669605.1 Leisingera sp. | reverse complement strand
CGTGTCCCCCGTCCGCTCCTGCGTCGCCGCCGTCCCGTCCGGTGTGTCCCGCTGCGCCTCAGCGCCGCCGGTGAGGGGGCTTTTACGGTTCGCCCCCCAAACCCGCAAGCCCAAAATCGCAAAAAACAAAACTTTCTGCCTCGAAAAACAGCAACTCCAGTAAAATCAACAACTTACGCCGGAATAAACTCGCGCCTCCTGCCCCGCCTCCCGCCATCAGAACCGCCGCACTCCGCTCCAAACCCCGCCCCGGACCCCGCCGCCCCGGGATCCGGCGGACTTACCCACAGACCACCCCGCCTTATCCACAGGCCCGCCTCCGGAATCACAGAAAATCACCCCCGAAAAACGAGTCGCCCCGCGTCTTTCCCCGCAACAACTCGCCCGGAAAGGCCGCCAAAGCCCAATGCGGCATCAGACACAACATGCCAGAGCCGCCGGAGCGGACATTCCCACCTGGAGCATAACGGGCCCACCTGGAGCATAACGGGGGTTTCGCTTATGTCGGACAGGCCGTGGGCGAGCCTATCCGCTTCGGCGAAGGCCTGAACCGCTCCGCCATTGGGGACGTTCAGTGACCGGGCTAAACAAAAAGCCGGCACCGGCCGGGTGCGGGCAAGTCTGGGAGGACCGTCAAAGAGCCTTACAAAGATCCCCGGCTGATCGCTTCACCGCGGGTTTGCGCAGGCGTCATTCGCTGGAACCGGCCGTTTCCCGGACAGACCGGCTGGCCCCTTCGCTTGCGGCAAGAAATTCAGCCGTGTCCCCATCGGGCCGCCGCAGCAGGGGCACCGTTCGCGCAAGGCCTGCTGACTGTCGCCGCGGCGGCCAGGCGGCGGGCGCTGCAAGCTGCTGCTCCCGGAAAGGCGCCCGCCGAAGTGCGGCCGTTAAAATGCGAGGTGGGGCAAGCTGTGCGGCTGCAGCTTTAAGAGGGCCGCGATCTGCTCCAAGCCCTTGCGGAACCGGCCTTCCGCCTGAACCGCGCCCAAGGAAATGCGCAATCCGCCCGCCGAGCATGTTCCCGGGGCGAGGAATGGCATGTCAGGCATAACGGCGATTTGCATCTGGCGCGCATATTGCGAAAAACCGGCAGCGCTCCACCCCTCAGGCAGCGGCAGCCAAAGATGCATTGCAGAAGGATGCCCTGTCCAGGGGACCCCATGCAGCACCCGGCAGGCGATGCGGTGACGGCTTTTCAACGCTGCCCGCTGCCAGTCTGCAAGCTCCAGCGCCGTGCCGTCCAGCACCCAGCGGCTGGCCAGCGCCCGCATCAAAGGCATTGCCGCTCCTCCGAAACTCAGCAGGCGGCCCTTCAGCGAAGGAAGCAGATGGGACGGTCCGGCCATATATCCGGCCTGAAGCCCGGGCATCAGGCAAGTGCTGAGGGCGGTCATATAAAGGGACCGCTCCGGCAGCAGTGCGGAGACTGGCGGCGGGCGATCCCCAGCCACGGGGCCAAGCGGGTCATGCTCTATGATGTACAGGTCATTCTCTTGCGCAATCCGGGCCAGCGCCCTGCGCCGGCCCTCGGGCATCATCACCGGAACCGGATTTGCCAGCGACGGAAGCAAACACAGGACTTTGGCGCCGGAGGTCCGGCAGGCTTCCGTCAGGGCATCCGGCAGAATGCCATGCGGATCCGCTTGCAGGCCCACGTGCTTTAACCCCAGATAGGCGCAGCCGGACACAATCAGATTATCCGTGATGCTGTCAGACAGGACAGTATCGCCAGGGCGGGTCAGTGCCGAGAGCGCAACAGTGAACCCGTGACTGCCGCCATTCGTCAGAATAACCTGATCCGGAGCCGCTGCAAAACCGCAGGCTGCCAGCCACCGCGCGCCTGCGGTTCTGTCGGCACCGGTGCCGGCGACCGACTTGCACACCTGCAGCGCCGAGGGATCCAGTTCCGCCGCCAGCGCCTGCAAGGAAAGCTGAAACCGCCTGCTGTGCTGCTGGCTGCGGACAGGGTGGGAGTTGGAGAAATCAAACCCGTCCCCGGGTCCGGGCTCTTGCGGGGGGTCTTGCGGCGCCGGGCCGCAAACATAGCTGCCCCGGCCTATCTGCCCGTCAATCAGGTTCCGTTTGCGCAAGCTCTGATAGGCTTTGCTCACCGTGTGAACGCTCAGCCCAAGCCGGCCTGCCATTCCGCGATGCGGCGGCAGGCGGGCGCCGGCGGCGAGCTCTTCAGTCAGAATGGCCTGTTCAATGGCGGCGGCAAGGCTGGCGTGCAACGGGGCGTGCAGCGTTTCGGGATCAGGATACCACATGGCCGCCCTTCCCGTTTGCCCTCATGGCCAAAGCAACCGCGCGGCGTGAACCCGGCCCCGGGCTCACGCCGCTTTTGACCTCAGTTCCTGGCCGGTCTCCGGAATCAGCGCCCTATGCAAAACCGCAACCGCTGTTTCTGCTGATCTCCGCGGCACCGCAAACTGCACATCAACATTGCGCGGCGTCTGATGCGCGGCAATCACCTCGACACCAGCCTTGTCAAAGGCTGCAAGCCCGCGGCCAAGCGCCTGCACCCCGGACAGGTCGCGTCCGATCGCCGAGACAATCGACAACGATCGCGCACTGACCTGGGCGGAGGGATAGACGCGCTCCAGATCGCTCGTCACCCGGCGCACTGCTTTCAGAGACGCCTCAACATAGTGGGTGATGGTATTGGCGTTCGAGCTTTTGGAGATGATCCGGACACTGTGCCGGCGCAGGGCCTCAAGCACGGCGGCATCATAGCCTTTGACACCGACCATATCCTGTTCGAACAGTTCCAGCGCAACAGCATCAAGGCTTGTCACGATTTCGACCGCAGGAACTTTGGCTGGCTGGCTGTCAATGAGGGTGCCGGGATCCGAAGGTTCAAAGGCATTGGTCACGCGCAGGGCCACATCCGACTGCCGCAGGATCTTGGCGGCATTCGGGTGGATGGCCTCCATCCCCATGTTCGACAGCTGATCGGCCACATCATAGTTCGTGTGGCCCAGCTTGCGCACGGCTGCAGTGCCTACCAGCGCCGGATCGGCGGAAGACAGGTGGAATTCCTTATGGATGATCGCCTCTTTCGCCTTGGTAAAGGCGGCGATGCTGGAAAAGGTGACCTCGGAATAGCCACGGTCATATTCACGCATCAAACCCTCGCGGCATTGGGCATAGCCGGTGACGATGGGCAATTCCGAGGCCAGATCAAGATCGCGCAGCCCGTTGGCAATCCGCTCCTCCAGCGAGCATTCGCTTTCGTCCCGCCAGCCGCTGAGGTCCACGAAACTGGCGTTTACGCCTGCGCGCTGCAGCATCAGTGCGGTGACAAAGGCAGAATGCGCCTCGCCCAGGCCGGACAGCAGCTCGCGCACCAGCATCATCTGGCTCGACAGGCGGAAATGGCCGTAGGAACACAGGCGCTGCAGGTCGAACAGGCAGCTGCGGGCGCCTTCGATGCGGTCGCGCACGAAATCCTCTGCCCGGGCGCGGTCCGCCGGATTGTCCAGCACCCCGTTATGGGCTTCGGACATGGCGCCGGCAACGCGGGTCAGCGCATCAAGCCAGCCGTGGTCGTTGTCATCATTGGCAAACAGCGCGTAGACGCCGGGTTCGCCGCTCTTCTTGTGCTCCAGCAGCAGGTTGGTGATGCCGCCAAAGGCGGAAACCACAAAGATGCGGTGATAGAGCGAGGCACCGGTGCGGCCGCCGATGATGAGCGTATCGCGCAGCTCGCGGATACGGCTCATCGAGGTGCCGCCGATTTTCTCGACGGTATGGTCAGGGAAATTCAAAATGCTTCACCCGGCCGCAGCCGGGGCCTCTTCAGGTGGTTTCCAGCGCGTAGGAGCCGTCTTCGCGATGCACTTCGCTGCCGGTCACCGGCGGGTTGAACACGCAAGCCATGACCAGCTCTTCTTCGGCCCGCAGGGTGTGGCGGTCATGCTGGTCCAGCGCATACATGACGCCGGGCCGGATCAGATGCGTCTCGCCGGTGGCCAGATCGGTGATCGAGCCTGAACCCTGCATACAATAGACGCTCTCAAAGTGGTTCTTGTATTCGAACGTGTGTTCGGACCCGGCTTCGAGGAAGGTGATGTGGAAGGAGAACCCCATCCCGTCCTCGGCCAGCAGCATCCGGACCGAAGACCATTTGGCGTCAGATACAACGCGGTTGCGGTCGCTTTTGATAATGTCGTTATAGTCGCGAACAATCATGTCTTACTCCGCTGCAAATTTGCTTGAATCGGTCACACCGCGGATGGCGCTGCGCAGGGTGTTCAGACCTTTCACAAAGATCTCCTCAGGCGTGGTCAGCGGGGCCAGAACCTTGACCACCTGATCCTTGTTGCCCGAGGTTTCGATGATCAGGCCGTTCTCGAATGCACGGGCGCAAATGCTGGCGGCAAGGTCGCCGGACCCGACATCAAGCCCCTGCATCATGCCGCGGCCTTTAAGCCTGGACCCGGGGATCAGCCCGGACATTTCCTGCAGCGCCGAGGTCAGCAGCAGCGCCTTTGCAGCAACGCTCTGCTGAAAGCCGGCGTCCGCCCAGAATTTGCGGATAGCCACGCTGGCGGTGATAAAGGCGTGGGTGTTGCCGCGAAAGGTGCCGTTGTGCTCTGCCGGGCCGAAGATATCGTGCTGCGGGCGGGCCAGCATCAGCGCCATCGGCAGGCCGAAACCCGATACCGATTTTGCCAGCGTCACGATGTCCGGGGTGACCCCCATGTCTTCAAAGGAGAAAAAGCCGCCGGTGCGGCCGCAGCCGGCCTGGATGTCGTCGATGATCAGCAGGGCGCCGTGCGCTTTGGCCAGGGCAGCGATGCGCTGCACCCATTCCGGGCTGGCAGCGTTCAGACCGCCTTCGCCCTGCACGGTTTCCAACAGGATCGCCGCCGGGGCGTCGACACCGCTTGAGCCGTCTTCCAGCATCGTCTCCAGATAGGCGGCGGTATCAGTGTCCGCGCCGAAATAACCGTCATAGGGCATCCGGGTGACGCCGCTCAGCGGAGTGCCGGCGCCGCCGCGGTGGTAGCTGTTGCCGGTGGCCGCCAATGCGCCCATGGTGACGCCGTGAAACCCGTTGGTGAAAGCGATCACGTTGCTGCGGCCGGTCACCTTGCGGGCCAGCTTCAGGGCCGCCTCAACCGCATTGGCGCCGGTGGGGCCGGTGAACATGACCTTGTGGTCCAAATTGCGCGGCCGCAGGATGTGCTGGTCGAAGGCATCCAGAAAATCAGCCTTGGCGCTGGTGTGGAAATCCAGCCCGTGCGCCAGCCCGTCCGAGGAAATGTGGTCGAGCAGCGCCGCCTTCATGTCCGGGTCATTGTGACCGTAGTTCAGCGACGAGCAGCCGGCCAGAAAGTCGATATAGCTGCGGCCCTTGCTGTCAGTCAGTTGCGACCCCGTGGCCTGGGTGAAAACCGTGTCGAAGCTGCGGCAATAGCTGCGCGCCTCGGATTCGCGGCGTTTGAAAATAGAGATTTTGGCTGACATGTCAGTCGGCATAGTGTGTCCTTTTGGCAGTGTGCAGATCAGAACGGGCGTGCGCCACATGGGATCGGCCGGTCTCAAGCTGCCCAGCTGGGCGCCTGGGAGAAATCGATCGTGACCATGTGTTCGGTGCTCTGGCGATCGCGGAAGTGCTGGCCCTGGGTAAAATAGGGCTGACTGTTCAGCGGCGCGCTCCGGTTGGCTGCGAATTTGTGGAACAAAGCCCAGGAGGCCCTGTTTTCCTGCGTGATGGTTGTCTGCAGACGTTTGATTTTCTCGCAGGCCTTGCGGCGCAGCAGGCCGCTCAGCATCAGCGAGCCCAGACCGGTCCCGCGGGCTTTTTCTGACACCGCCACCTGCCAGACAAACAGCGTTTCCGGATCCTCGGGCAGTACATAGGCGGAAACCCAGCCGGCAATTTCGCCGCCGATCTCTGCCACAACGCAGGTATCGCGGAAGTGGTCGCACTGGATCAGATTGCAATACATTGAGTTCTCGTCGAGCGGTTTGCAGGCCCGCACCAGCTCCCAGATTTCGGGGCCGTCGTCTGCCTTGGGCTCACGCAGCGCGGGGGCTGCCTTCCGGAATAACTCTAATGCATGTCGCATCTGTCCTAGCGTCTCCATTATTGCTTTGGCAAGCTAAGTATATCGAGGTGATAATTATTTCAAGCCTTCAGAGAATTCCTGCGACAATGTGGCAATTTTCCATCATTTCAACGCGTTTCAGTGCGGCATCGCAGGGTTTTATGCTTCGCTTATCAAATTAAATTACAATGTGTGTGCCTTGATTGTCCCGCTGCGCTCTGCCAGAATCGGGATATGGACCGCATTGACTCAAGCCTGATCGCCCTGCGCCGGATTCTGCGTGCGACCGACCTGTTCAGCCGGGAACTGGCGCAATCGGTCGAGCTGACAGCCGCGCAGTTCCGGGTGCTTCAGATCGTCGCCGCCAGCCCGCACTGCACCGCCAAGGCAATCGCGCAGCAGATGCGGATCTCGCAGGCAACGGTGACCTCGCTGGTCGACAAGCTGGTTCGCAAGGGAATGGTGGTGCGGGAAAAGTCGCTGACTGACCGCCGCCAGACCAATATCCTTGTCACCGAAAAGGGGCGCCGGGCACTTGCCGATGCGCCCGATCCGCTGCAGCAGAGATTTGTGCGCAAATTTGCTGCGATGGAGGACTGGGAGCAGGCGGCACTGATTGCGGCGCTTGAGCGCGTGGCCTCGATGCTGGATGCAGAGGACATTGATGCAGCACCGGTTCTGGATACCGGCGAGTCCCTCACTGCCTCGTGAATCTGTGAGGACCGCATCTGCCTAAAGGCCGGCAGGTTGCATCATCCTCGTGCCCATCGGCGCCGGCAAGGTCCAAGCTGAACAGCTGCGCTCTCGAAGTGCCCGAGACCACCCCGTAGATGGTAATGCCGATGGACGGCGGGTTTCACCCCTCCAGTCATTTGCGGCACCAGGGTCTGCAGGCTCATCTCCGGGACGCAGACCAGAAAGCCGCTGCCTGTGCTGTTGCCCGGCCCCCGCATGCCCTTGGGGAACCCGTTGCATTGTGACCTCGTTCACAGGAAAGTTCCCGCAACCGGGCTATAGAGCGCAAATTCCCCGGCCGGCTGGCCTATTGGCTGGTTTGCGGGCGGTTTGCGCAACCGGACGTGAAAGCGCACGAAACAACAATGCGGGCAGGCGGCAAAACCGCCCGGAAGGAGTGACAGGAATGCGTTGGTGCAAAACCCTTGCCGTTGCGGGCGGTGTTGCCGTCCTTGCCGCAGCCGCCGCGGCCCAGCAGCCGCTGAAACCCGTGAAACTGCTGCAGGCGTCATCGGACTCGCTGATGCTGGAGCGGCAGTTCTTCGGCAAGGTCGCGGCCAAACAGACGGTTGATCTGGCGTTCCAGGTCGGCGGGCAGATCCTCAAATTCCCGGTGACCGAAGGCGGTTCTGTTGCGCAGGGCGGGCTGATTGCCGAACTGGACCTGGAGCCGTTCGAGCTGCAGCTGGAACAGGCGCGGCTGCGCAAGGAACAGGCCGACCGCACCGTGGTGCGGCTGGAAAAGCTGCGCGGCACCGTCAGCCAGGTCTCGATCGACGACGCCGAGACCGAGGCCGGCCTGGCCCGTGTCGCCCTGCGGGACGCCGAATATGCGCTTGGCCATGCAACCCTGAATGCGCCCTTTGATGCGCTGGTCTCCAGCCGCGAGGTGGAACAGTTCACCACCGTCAGCGGCGGCACCCCGATTGTGCGGCTGCACGACATGTCCGAACTGCACATCAAGGTGGATGTGCCCGAGGTTCTGTTCCAGAAGGCCGATCATAACGATATGCTGACGATGGTTGCGAATTTTCCCGGCCGGGATACCGACTACCCGCTCGAAATCCTGGAATACGACGCCGAGGCCCGCAGCGTCGGCCAGACCTACCGGGTGACCTTCCGCCTGCCCCCGCCCGGCGACCGCCAGATTCTGCCCGGCGCCTCGGCCACGGTACATGTGCGCGTTGACACCGGCGATGCGGCGATCCGGGTGCCCGGCACCGCGCTGGTCGCCGCCCCTGATGGCAGCACCGGGGTGATGCTCTTTGCCCCCGCAGGCGCCGACGACGGCACCGTCACCTGGACCCGCGTCAAAGCCGAGGCGACCCAGAACGGCGACTTCCGGATTGCCGAGGGCCTCACGGGCGGCGAGGAGATCGTGCTGACCGGCGGCGCTGCGCTGAAAGACGGCCAGCGGGTCAGCCGCTTCACCGGTTTCGGCAACTGAGGGCGGCCTGATGGACATTGCACGCGGGTCGATCAACCGGCCGCTCTACACCTGGCTCATCATGCTGGCGGCATTGCTTGGCGGGATCTGGGGCTTTTTGAACCTGGGCCGCCTGGAAGACCCGGCCTTCACCATCAAATCCGCGGTCATCGCGACCCAGTATCCCGGCGCCAGCAGCGCCCAGGTGGCGCTGGAAGTCTCGGAACCGCTGGAATCGGCGATCCAGAAGATGGGCGAGGTCAAGCTGATCACCTCGGTGAACCGGCCCGGCTCTTCGCTGATCGAAGTGGAGATGCAGGACACCTACGACGGCACCGAGCTGCCCGCGATCTGGACCAAACTGCGCGCCGAGGTTCGCGATGCGGCCCGCGCCCTGCCCGACGGCGTCAGCCCGCCCTATGTCAATGACGGCTTCGGCGATGTGTTCGGCCTGTTCTACGCGGTCACCGCCGAGGGCTACAGCGACGCCGAGAAACACGAACTGGCCAGCTACCTGCGGCGCGAGCTGCTGACCGTCGACGGGGTGGCCGATGTCGAAATCACCGGGCTGCCGCCCGAGGCCGTCTTTGTCGAACCCAAGATGGCGGTTGCGGTCAATCAGAACATCCCGATCGACGCCATCGGCAGCGCGTTGGCCAATGCCAACTCGGTCCGTCCGGCCGGCAGTCTTGAGGCCGGCCCCGCCGACACCCGCCTCAGCACCCCGGAAGGCTCGGACTCGGTCACTGCCATCGCCGGCCTCTCCATCGGCTCGCAGGGCGACGTGGTCAATGTGATCGACATGGCCGACGTCCACCGCGGCCGCCTCAGCGACCCGGACCTGCTGATCCGCTTCAACGGGGTTGAGGCCTTTACCCTCGGGATCGCCGGCCTCGCCACAGAAAACATCGTCGAAGTGGGGCAGAACGTCGACGCCAAACTGGCCGCCTTGGACAGCCGGATCCCCTATGGCGTGGACCTGAAACCGATCTATCAGCAGCATGTGGTGGTCGAGCAGGCCTCCAACGACTTCCTGGTCAACCTGGCGATGTCGGTCACCATTGTGGTGGTGGTTCTGGCCCTGTTCATGGGCTGGCGCGCCGCCGTGGTGGTCGGCTCCACCCTGCTGCTGACCGTGGTCGGCACCCTGTTCTTCATGAACATGCTCTCAATCGAGATGGAGCGGATTTCGCTGGGCGCGCTGATCATCGCCATGGGAATGCTGGTCGACAATGCCATCGTCGTCGCCGAGGGGATGCAGATCTCCATGCTGCGCGGCAAGACCTCGCGCGAAGCCGCATATGACGCGGCCTCGAAAACCCAGATCCCGCTGCTCGGCGCCACGGTGATCGGCATCATGGCCTTTGCGGGCATCGGTCTCAGCCCGGATTCTGCGGGCGAATTCCTGTTCTCGCTGTTTGCCGTCATCGCGATCTCGCTGCTGCTCAGCTGGCTGCTGGCGCTGACCGCAACGCCGCTGCTGGGCCATTATTTCTTTAAACAGGGCACCGAAGACAGCAAGGATGCCTACAGCGGCCTGCTGTTCCGCACCTATGGCAGGGTCCTGGCATGGGCGCTGAAACTGCGCTGGCTGGTGGTGGCCGGGCTGGCGGCCATCACCGTGATCTGCTTCATCGGCTTCGGCCAGGTCAAACAGCAGTTCTTCCCGGACTCCAACACGCCGCTGTTCTTTGTCCACTACAAGCTGCCGCAGGGCACCTCGATCCAGACAACCTCCAGGCATCTGAAGGTGTTCGAGGACTGGCTTGCCGAACGCGAAGACGTGGTCTCGGTCGCGTCCTTCGCCGGCCAGGGCGCCACCCGCTTCATGCTGACCTATTCGGCCGAAAAGCCGAACCCCAGCTACGGCCATCTGATCATCCGCACCGCAACACTCGATGCGATCCCGCCGCTGCAGGCCGCGCTTGAGGCTTTTGGCCAGGCGCAGTTCCCCGAGGGCGAATTCCGCACCAAACGGCTGGTGTTCGGCCCCGGCGGCGGCGACCCGGTCCAGGTGCGTTTCTCCGGCCCTGATCCCAAGGTCCTGCGCCGCTTGGGCGCAGAGGCGGAACAGCGGCTTGCGGCGGCCTCCGCCAATATCCTGACCCCGCGCCACGACTGGCGCGACCAGGAGCCGGTGCTGAAGCCGGTCTATGCCAGCGACCGGGCGCAAACCGCCGGAGTCACCCGCGAAAACATCGCCGATGCGCTGCAGTTTTCCACCGACGGGCTGCAGATGGGGGTGTTCCGCGAACGCGACCGGCTGATCCCGATCATTGTGCGACGGGCCCCGCAGGAGCCCTACAACATCTATAATCAGGTGGTGTTTTCCGCTTCGGCCGGCAAGTTCGTGCCGCTGGAACAGATGATCGACGGCGTTGATGTGGTGATGGAAAACACCCTGGTGCACCGCCGCGACCGGCTGCCGACCCTGACCGTCGGCGCCGACATCCCGCCGGATCTGACCGCCGCCACCGTCTTTGCCGAGGTGCAGGACACCATCGAGGCGATGGAGATCCCGCCCGGCTACCTGATGGAATGGGGCGGCGAGCATGAAAGCTCGGGCGATGCCAATGAGTCGCTGGGCAAGCAGCTGCCGGTGACGCTGCTGATCATGGTGCTGATCTCGGTGCTGCTGTTCAATGCGATCCGCCAGCCGGTGATCATCTGGCTGCTGGTGCCGATGTCGGTGAACGGCGTGGTGATCGGGCTGCTGGGCACCGGCTTCCCCTTCACCTTCACCGCGCTTCTGGGCCTGCTCAGCCTGTCGGGCATGCTGATCAAGAACGGCATTGTGCTGGTCGAGGAAATCGATCTGGTGCGCGAAACCGGCCTGCCCCTGCGCGAGGCCATCGTCGAGGCCTCGGTGTCGCGTCTGCGCCCGGTGATGCTGGCGGCGGTGACCACGATCCTTGGCATGGCGCCGCTCCTGACCGACGCCTTCTTTGTGTCGATGGCGATCACCATCATGGGCGGTCTGGCCTTTGCCACCGTGCTCACCCTGGTGGCCGCGCCGGTGTTCTATCTGATCTTCTTCCGGCGGGCCGAGAAACTGGAAATGGCGGCGGTTTAACACCTCCGCCCTCTGCTCTTTCGGGCCTGTGCCCGGCACACCGTTTGATCCTGCAGGGCCGCTTGCCGCAAGCGGCCCGCCCTACCCTGCCAGATCCTCCAGCGCGCCGGGGATCAGCTCTTCCCAGAATTCTGCCATCTCACCGGCCAGCAGCGCCGCAGCCCAGCCCCGGTTGCGGAATTCCTCGCGGTCGATCTCGGTCTCCAGGCGGCTCAGGAACAGCCGCTTGTCCGCGTCCCGCTGGGTCGGTGAACGCCCGGCGGCCAGATCCCGGATCCGCTCCAGCCGCTGCGCCCTCAGCGACCGCTCCCGCGCCTTGACCGCATCCTCTGCTGCCGCCAGCCGGGCCGCCTCGGCTTCCGCCGCGCGGCGCGCCTCAGCCGCCGCCACAACCTCGGGCGGCAGCTCCTTCGCGGTCTCCGCAGGCGTATCCTTATAATCATCCCGCAGCGCCGCGCTCAGATAGCGCACCGGGCTGTCCACGCCCTTCCTGCCCTTCAGATAACCGACCTTCTCGGCCACGTAGTCCTCGCCGTGCTCGGCAATCCACTGCCGCGCCAGCCGGTCGCTGACGCCAAGCCCGATCAGCTGGCTGTAAACAGCCCCCTGCCGCACCCCTGCCCCGTCATCAATGTCCAGCATTGCCAGCTGCGGGTTCTCCTTGATCAGGAACCGCACCTCGGCCACCTGCCGCCCCATCTTCTTGAAATCCGGCGTCAGCAGGATGTTCGAGGTCCTGTTCACCTCCGCCACCGCCGGTTTGATGATCTTGGCATTCAGGTGCTTGAAGCTTTCGTAATAGGCGCTGCCATCCACCCCCATCAGGCGCCGGAACAGCGCGATATCCCACCAGCCCGTCGAGCCGGTGCGCACAAAGCGGTAGCAGTTCTCATAGAGCGCCAGCGCATGGCCGCTGGTGAACCGCCGCTGGATGTTCAGGTTGATCAGCGCAAACACCTTGGGATCATGCAGCTTCTCCGCCAGCGCCGGGCTATAGGCATATTCGCACACGCCGCCCGCCAGCTTGGCATAAGACAGCAGCGAGCTGACCCCCCATTCCTGCCGCCCCTGCTCATCCAGCATATCCCATTCCGCCACCGTCTCCGCCAGGCTGCGCAGCGATTGCTTCAGGGTGTCCATGTCGTTGGAGTTATAGCCCACCATCATGCACAGCGTCTGCGCATCGATCTGGTGCTTGGGTTTCGAGATCAGCGTGTCATAGGCATTGAGCAAAAGCACATTCGACAGCTTGCGCTGCAGCAGCGTCAGCTTGCCGGACACATGAATGGCCGCCACATTCTTCTTCACCGACCCCCGGCGCAGCGGGCCTGTCAGCTTGTTATGCGGGATGTCTTTTGCGTCCATCGCCCTGCCCTCTTGCCCCCGTGCCGGTCTTTGCGACTCTCCGGGACCTGCCTTGGCGGTACTATGACTTAAAAGGAACCCGCGCTCAATCCTGCTTTGGGGACCCATTTACGGGAAAACCCGGTCCCGGAAACGGGTACCTTTACCGGATCATCCCGGTTTCAGGCGCCATTCAGCGCTGGTTTCCCCGGTTTTCCGGCGATTATCCTGCCTGAAACCGCCAGATTTACCGCCTGCGAGTCGCGGGTGCCTGTCTTCCTGCGAATCGGGACCCTTGCTCCCGCAGACGGGTACCAATGCTCCTGCAAACGGGTTCCTTTGATACTGGATACAGGTCCCCAAAGCTATATAAGTATCTGATATATAACAGCTTATCTGGGACAAAGACTCTAAACTGAATCAAAGATTCACAACATTTCAACCTGTTTGTGCGATGATGAATACGGGGAAAAGAGTCATATATTCCGCGGAAACCGGACGGCAGCGGAAAACAGATGCGTTGCCAGAATATGATTCACTCTCTCCCGGGGATGTGCCACAAATGCGGGGATAACACGCCAAACAGGCGATATACCCGAGGCACCCGTTACATGGCAAAGAAACCTGAAACTCCCCTGCCCCCCTATTTCAACCTCGACCCCGAGGGGGCCGCCGCCAAGCTGGGCGAGCTGGTCGACACCGCCAGATTCGCCAAGGCTGCCGCCTTCGCCGGCCGCGGCCGCGATGACCTGGCCAAACGCGGCTATGCCCCCGACGGGCGCAAGCGCCTGCGCAGCTTCTCCACATGGGAGGTCTGCCGCTACCTGATCCCGGTCGCCCCCGCCCATCTGCGCCGGGTCCTCAACAAACACCCCGACCTGCCCCAGGGCGAGGGCGCCAGCGGCTCGCGCTGGTTCACCCTGGAGGACGTGCTGAAGCTGCGCGATCATTTTGCCGAAGAAGGCATCAGCACCAAGGAATACCGCCCCTACCGCCCCGAAGGCCTGCCCGCCAAAGTCGTGGCCGTGGCCAACTTCAAGGGCGGCGTCGGCAAGACCTCCACCGCCGCCCATCTGGCGATGTCGGCAGCGCTGGACGGCTACAAGGTGCTGGTGGTCGATCTGGATTCCCAGGGCTCGATGACCTCGATCATGGGCGGCCAGGTCGCCGATGAATGGCAGACCGTCTTCCCGCTGCTCGCCAGAGACTATGCCGAAGCGGTAGAGTCTGAAAACAAGGTCCGCGCCGCCTCCGGATCAGACCCTATTCCGCTGGATGAGACCCTGACCGAAGCGCGGGAGGTTTCGCTGCGAAACGTGGTCCAGAAAACCCACTGGCCCAACATCGATCTGATCGGCGCCCAGCTGAATCTCTACTGGGCGGAGTTCCAGATCCCGGTCTGGCGGATGGGGCTCAGGAACTGGGCGCTGTGGGACGCGCTCACCAACGCGCTGGACCAGGGCGGCGCGCTCGATGACTATGACATCGTGCTGCTGGATACCCCGCCTGCCCTCGGCTACCTGACCATCAATGCGCTGGCGGCTGCCGACATCCTGATGGTGCCGCTTGGCGCGTCCTTCCTCGAGTTCGACTCGACCGGCCGGTTCTTCGACATGCTCTATTCCACCTTCGCCTCGATCGAGGACGGTGAAAACGCCGGCCGCCGCCGCGCCGGGCTGCCCGAGATGAAGTTCGAATGGGACGTGGTGCGGGCCCTGATCACCCGCTTCGACGCCAGCCAGCAGACCGATCTGGCGAATGTGATCCAGGCCTATTTCGGCGACATGATGAACGCCTACCGGCAGGATTACACCGCCATGGTCGGCCAGGCCGGTGAAAGCGTGTCCGGCATCTACGAGGCGGACTACCGCAACTTCAACCGCGATACTTACGTCCGCGGCCGCGAGGTGTTCGACCGCACCTATGCGGAATTCAAGGAACTGCTGATCGGCAGCTGGTGGCGCGATCAGCAGATGCAGCAGGCAGAAGCACAGACTGAGGAGAGCGAAGATGGCCAGACGCAGACAGCTTGAGACCCCCTCGCCCGAGGCATTGAAAGAGATCGAAGCAGGCATTGACCGCGACCTGTCGCGCAGCCCCGGCCTGCGGCCGCCGATTGCCGATGTTGTGGCCGATGCCGCCCGCCACGCGGATCCGATGCCGCAGGCCGACCGCGAGGCTGCAGCCCGTGACAAGGCAGACGCCGAACGCCTGCGCGACGCGGCCAGCAAAGGGCTGGTGGCGGTGGAAATCCCGCTGGAAGACATCACTGCGGATGCCCTGAACCGCGACCGGATCGTGCTGGACGAGGAGGAGATGCAGGAGCTGATGACCTCCATCTCGGTCAATGGCCTGCGCCTGCCGGTCGAGGTCTTTGTGCCGCTCAATCCCGAGGACGCGGGCAGATACGCGCTGGTCTCCGGCTTCCGCCGCCTGACAGCCCTGCGCCGCCTGAAGGCGCTCAGCGGCGGCGAGCGGTTCCAGACCATTCCGGCGTTCGTCCGCGAACCCGGCAGCCTTGCAAATGCGCTGGTCTCGATGATCGAGGAAAACGAAATCCGCTCCGGTCTCAGCCAGTACGAACGGGGCAGGGCTGCGGCCTCGGCGGTGCATGATGGTGTGTTCCCGACGGTGGACGAAGCCGTCGCGGTGCTGTTCCAGAATGCCTCCAAGGCCAAACGCTCCAAGATCCGCTCGTTTGCCCTGATCCACGAAGAGCTGGGCGATATGCTGTCCCATGCCACCGGCCTCAATGAACGCCAGTGCCTGCGACTGGCCGCCGCTTTGCGGAGCGGCGGGGCTGAGCGGCTGCGGGCCGCGCTGGAGCGGGCCGAGGGGCGCTCGGCCGCCGAGGAATGGGACGCCCTGCTGCCGGTGATCGAGGACACCGAAGGCGCGCCGCAGGATCCCAGCCGCGGCGGCCGCCCCAAGACCGCGCAAAAGGTGGAGCGGTCCGGAAAGACCCGCGTCGCCAGCGGCATCACCATCGAACGGGAATACGGCCCGGGCGGCTATGCCATCCGGTTCTCCGGCGGCGATGTGACGGCTGAACTGGTTGACACGGTGATGGACAATGTCCGCCACCTGCTGGCGCAGGGCGGATAGGACCGGCGCCGGGGTCCGGTTTCGCTGCGAAACCCCGGTCCTGCGTGGCCGGGGTGTTTCATTTCAGGCGCCGGTGAAAACGGTTTTCAGGGTTTCGCAGCGAAACCCCGGGCCGTCACGCCTCCAGCCGTTTGGCCCAGAGCAGCGGCGTATCGAAATTATACATCACCAGCTGGCCGTCGCCGGTCAGCTCGATCCGGTTGACCAGGCCGATCTGCTGCAGGAAATCCCGCTCGGCGATCATCGTCGCTTCGTCGCACAGCCCGCCGCCGATCTGCAACGGCGAAAACATCATGGTCTCCGTGCCGGGCCCGAAAGTTGTGGTGAAGCTTCTGCAGGGGCTGGAGCCGTAAAGCGTGCCGCCATCGAAATCAAACCGCAGGTCTTCGAACTGCGCCAGATCGACGTCCTGGACCTTTTGAACAATCCAGGCGCCGTCAAAATTTGCTGCGGTGGTTGAAGCCATTGAAATCTCTCCGTTGTGTCCGGTTGCGTTTTCAGAGGCGAATGAGCACACCGCCAGCCCGCCGCCGCACAGGACTGCGAGCGCCGCAAGCAGTGCCGCCCGGGCAGGGCGCAAACCCGTCATTGGGCTGAAGCGGCTGGCTGGAAAGTCATCAGCGTCTCACCTTGATGCATGTAGGGGTCGAGTGTGCGCAGCCTGAGCAGATTGACAAGAAAAAAATCTTGCTGGAATCCGGGTTCCATGCGACGCTGAAGGGAGATAGGAGCTAACGCCCTAGTTTTAAACAGTTTTTTAACTCAGGAGCTTCCCATGCCTCTTGATGGATCTGCCGCAAAAGAAATTAAGCAACAGATGGCGATTGCGCGAAAGCGGGCGCTGTCCTTCGGGTTGTGTTTCGGCAAGAAAATCGAAAACTCGGTATTTCTGACCCACAAGACCAAGGCGGCCAAGGTCCTGGGCAAGCAGGCCAAAGCCGATGGCGAGACGCCGCAGTTCACCTTCGGGACGCTGAAGCTGGACGGCAAGGAGCTGTCGTTTTCGCTTGAAGGCAAGGTGGTGCCGGGCATGGCCCGCAAGGCCAAAAAGATGTTCATGGTGGTCGGGCTCAAATACAGCATCATCATTCTGGATCCCGACGGAACCGTTGTCGAGGCGGACCGCGATGACGACGAGGCCGCGGAGGACGGGCCGCAGGCAGCCCCGGCGGAAGGCGGCGACACTGTCACCGAAGATACTGAGGATACGCCGGCAGCACCGTCGGCGGAACCGGACCCGGCCGAAGCAAAATGGAAAACCACCGCCGCCAAGGTTGAGGCCAATCTGGCCAAGCTGCGGGACATTGCCGGCATCGACCTGTCGAAGGCTGACGCGCTGTGGAAGGCGATTCAGGCCAAGGCGGAGGGCAGCGGCTATGCCGCGGCGCTGGAGCATGTGGCCAAGCTGTCCGCCGAGATGAAAACCGCGGCCCAGGACGCAGCGGCGCGGGCCAAGCGGCAAACCCTGCTGGAAGGCAAATGGCAGCAGGCCGCGGGCAAACTGGAACCGCTGGTCAGCGAGGTTCTGGCGCTGAATACGCCGCAGTCGGCGAAAATCGAAAATGTCTGGACCCAGATCAAGGCCCGGGTGGCCGCCGCGCCGCCGGATTACGAAGGCGCGCTGAAGGCGGTCGGCCCCTTGGCCCAGGCCATTTCCAAGGCCCGCCAGGCGGCAGCCGACACTGCGGAAGAGGCGGCACCAGCCGGTGCCGGTGCCGCATCGGCAGGGGAGGGGGATACCGTCACCACCGCCAAACCCGAGGCCCCGGCCAAGGCGCCGGACCAGGCCGCGCCGCCTTCGGAGGACAGCGGCGCAGACACCGCAGACGCCGATGTGGCGGAGCAGATCGCCCGGATCGAGGCGGCGCTGAAGGCGCTGCGCGACGGGCCGGTGAAGACCTACAACACGATGGTGCCGGAGGCGGTCAGCCAGACCCCGGACAAGTGGAAGGCCGCTTTGGATAAGGTCGAGGCCCTGGCAGCCCAGGCCAAGGCCAAACCCGAGGACGCCGACAGCGCCAAGCTGGGCGCCGGGGAAAAGGCGCTGCAGGCGCTGGAAAAGGCGGTTGCCGCCGACACCGCCGCCAAGACCGGCTTTCAGAAAGCCCTGGAGATTTTCGATCTGCGGCTGGTGCCCCTGACCAGCCACCCCAAGGCGGCGGCGCCGGAGATTGCGCCGGAAATCACCCGGATCAACGGGCTGCGCACGGCCGCGGTCGGCAAGGCCAAGGCGCATGATCTGAAAACCGCCACCGATGATCTGGCGGCGGCAGAGGCCGAGATAGCCAAAGCCGAGGTTCTGGCCGATGATTTCGCGCATTTCATGGCGCTTGACCCGGACCGCAAGGCGCTGGCCGATGCCGCCCGCGGTGTCACTGTCGGCGACCCAGCGATAGATGATGCGGCGCGCGAGATGGAGCGCCTGTACGATACGGCGCAGCAGGACAAGGCGGCGAAGAAATTCAAGGACGGCGTCAAAAAGCTTGACGAGATTGCCACGGTTCATGCCAGGACCGCCAAGGTGCGGCAGCAGCGGTCAACCTATGAAACCCAGCGCCCGAACGCCAAGACCTGGGTTGACAGCTGGGCCGGGCTTTCTGCTGCAATCAAAACGCTGCTGACGGACAAGCTGGACGAGGCGAACGGCTATTACTCCGATTCTGATGTTGCGACGACCAAGGATTACGGCGAGTCGCTGAAGAAACTCGGCAAATTCTGGAATGTGCGGCCCTTCATCGAAAAGGAAATCCCGGTTGTTCAGCAATATGCGCCCAAGCTGACGGCCTTCGAGGCCAAGCTGAAGGATTTCAAGGACCACGGCGGCGCCTCGGGCATTCAGGTCATCATATTGAAAATGGAGGCGGATCTTGTTTCGGCCAAGGCGGAAGCAACCCTGCACAAATATTCCACCGCGCTGACCCTGCTGGATGCCACCCAGAGCGATTGGCCGGCGGCCACGGCCCAGGCGGATGCCTGCAAGGCCTATAAGGAAAAACGCGTGGCGGTTCAGGGCAAGATCGATCCCCTGAAGAATGTGCCGCAGGCGGCCCCGATGCTGGAGGATGCCAAGGCGCTGATGGCCGAGGCGGCGGCCGCGGCGCTGAAGCTGGATTTCGCCTTGGCAAACACCTGCCTGGCGGATGCCGAGAAACGGGTGGACAGCGCCAAGGCGGCGGCAGAGGCCGCGGTCGAACTGGACGGGATGACCGACACGGCGGCGCTGGATGATCTGAAAAAGAAATGGGATCCGGCGTTCAAGGTCTTCACCGATATCCGCGACAAGGTTGTTGCGGCGGATGCGGGCAATGATTTCACCGCGCTGATCGCCAAGGCGCAACTGCCTGCGGCGGAAGCGGAAAAATCCAAGACGGCCAAGAAATACGATGATGCCAGGGCGCATCTGGACAGCGCCATCGCAAACCTGAAGATGGCCATGGTGCTGGTTCATCAGCATCGCGCCTATGGCGAGCTGAAGACATCGCTGGCGGCACAGGCCGCCGCATTGGCGCCGCTGAATGACGCTGCCTGCCTGCAGCCGCATCTGGATGACATCACCCGGCTGACCGGTGAAGCGGACGATCTGATCAAGCCCGAAGCCTATGATTACAAGGGGGCTGAGGCCAAACTTGCCGCCGGGCGCAAAATGGCCGAGCAGGCCCGGGCCGATGGCGAGCTGTACAAGGCGATCAAGGCGGACCGGGCCAAGGCCGCCGCAGTGATTGCCAAGATCACCACCGAAGGCGGCGCGGTTGAGACCCAGCTGACCCATCGCAAGACCGAGATCCAGGACCTGCTGGATGAAAGCACCGCCAAGCAGACCGCGCGGGACTTCCAAGGGGCGGCGGACAAGGCCAAGGCTGCTGCGGGCTGGGAACAAGCCACGGATTCGGACCTGAAGACGCTGAAGACGGTGCTGGGCTGGGAAAACCAGTATTTTGTTGTGCCCCGTGCGGCGCTGGTCGGGCCGGGCAACGAGGCCGGCGTGCATCAGATTGCGCGGGCGGATGCGGATTACGCCAAATACCAGGCGGCGAAGGCAGCGCATACTTATACAGCTGCCAAGGCGATGTTCGAAAAGGCCTATCAGAAAATCACCGCCTGCCAGCGCCTGGTTGCGGCGGCGGCTCCGTACAACCAGACCGTCACTGACGCGCAGGCAGCGGTGGACGCGCTGGCGCCGGAACGCAACGATGCCACCAAGGACCGGATCAAGGCGCTGGCCGACCGGCTGACCGCGGCCAAGCTGGATACCGCCAGGACGGATCTGGGCGAGAACGATTATACCCAGGCGATCAAGCTGCTGAAACAGATCACCGAGGATGCCAAGGCGCTGCTGACCGCAATCCAGGGGTCGTCCGACTATGAAACGGCCCGCGCCGCCGCGGAGGCCAAGCTGGCCGAGGCAAAGGACCACAAGCAGGCCGATGCAATCGAGGCGCAGCTGACCCGGCTGACTGCGAAATACGATGCCCTGGTGAAACTGGCGCCCAGCGATTACGCAACCGCCAAGACCATGGCCGAGGAAGTGACGGAATCCGCCGGGGAGGCGATCAGCTCTGCCAATACCCATGGCATCCTGGAGGCGGTGAATTCCGCCATCGGCGGCGACGAGGACAGCGCCCCCTGGTGGCCGCAGGTGCAGGCGGCGAAACTGTCGATCAAGGTGGTTGGCAGCCGTGAAAACGCCGCCGTGGCCAAGACCCATCTGGACACCGCCAATGCCGAGATTGAAAACTGCCAGAAGGACGGGCTGGACGCCAAGACCGCCAAAGGCCATCTGCTGGCCGCTTTGGAGGCCTGCAACACGGCCGATGAGGTGATCTCGCAATATGCCTTTATCGAACAGGAGATCACCCGCGCACGGGCGGCGCTGGGGCCGGTCACAAGCCATGATGAAGCGGCTTATGTGAAGGATGAGACCGACGCGGTGGAAAAGCTGCTTGCCGGGGCCGAAACCGCCGCCAAGGGCGGCCAGGATTACGCCAAGGTCAGCAGCGACATCGAGGCGGCCATTGCCGGGACCAAAGCCGCGCTGGAGATGGCGGAGCAGCACAAGGCGTATAAGGACCTGCGGGCGAAACCGGAGGTGGAGCCGCGGCTGGCCGTGCTGGAAGCGCATGAGCACCGCTATGCGGTCAAGCCCAGCATCGACACCATGCGCAAGAAACTGTCGGATGCCGCCGCCGCGGCGGCCGGCAAAAAGCCGGGAGATGCGATCAAGCTGCTGGAAGAGGCGCGCGCCATCGGCACCAGCGCCTTTGTGATGGCCGAAATGCGGGCCAACACGCCGCCCAAGGAAGAGGACATCAAGGAAATCCTGTCGCGCCCCAAAGGCACCGACGAGCTGGACGCGATGATCGACAACCTGGAGCCGGAGGCGCAGCGGGCCGTTGTCAAAGTGGCGTTCAAGGCACGTTTCGGCTGCGATATCAAGAACTTCAGCAATAAGAACCTGGCACCGGCCACGGAAATTGCCGATGCCGATCTGAAGGGGCCGAATATCGTCGCCTTTTACAAGGCGATGCAGGATCTGCCGCTGGATCACACGCTGAACAACGACTCGCTGCAGAAATTTGCGGTCAATGAAGCTGCGGAAGGCGGCTCAATGTACCAGGGCAACGAAAAGCGGATCGTGATGCATGAGGGCGATGCGGGCGTGTCGCCCAATTATGCCTTTGGCAGCGATGATGCGGTGGGCAGCCTGGATGATGCCGCCACCCCGGAAGAACGCGCCGAGCTGGAGAAATGCAAACCCGCAAACGAGGAGCCGGTCACCTTTTTCAACTGGAACACCCTGCATGAGGTCGGCCATGCCGTCGATGACAAGCAGAGCTTCATGAAAAACAACGGCGGCAAGAAGGAGTTCGGCGGCTGGACCGAACACGGCATGGATATCTCGGGCATCGCTGAGAAAATTGCCAAAAAGTTCAGCTATGACAAGGCCTATGCAACCGAGTATATGGCGCATAACAAGGGCGCGCATGTGCCGCCCAAGCCGGCCGGTGAAACCTGCACCGACGAGGAATGGGAAAGCCGGCGCATCAAGATGCAGGCGCATATCGACATGGCCTCGGAACCGGCCAAGCCCTGGTCCAGCATGGCGATTGCCAAGCAGATTGAAATCGGCGGTGTGGTGTATCAGGAAAGCTATCCGAACACCTGGAATTCCTATCTGCTGGGCGAGCGGGCCAAGGGGATCACCGGCTATCAGTTCCGTGCTCCGGGGGAATGGTTCTCGGAGCTGTATGCCGCCTATCATTCCGGCAAGCTGAAGCCGAACCACCCCGCCGCCGGCTGGCTGGCCAAACTCTGACCCATTGATGTGACCGATTGAAAGGCTGTTGACCGATGTCGCTATTTCACCCCGTCAACCTGGTGTGCCCGCAATGCGAGGCCCCGGTGACCATGATGGCCGTGGGCAGTGTGAACGCCGACCGCCGCCCCGATCTGCGGGACGATATCCTGGAAGACCGGTTTCAGGATGTGACCTGCGAGGCCTGCGGCGAGAGCTTCCGGCTGCAGCCGCAGTTCAATTATCTGGATGCCGGGCGCGGCCAGTGGATCGCGGCGATGCCCGCCAGCCGCCTGCGGGATCATCTGGAAATTGAGGATGAGGCCGCCGCGCTGTTTGACACCAGCTATGGCGCAAGTGCCCCGGCGGCGGCGCGGGATGTGGGCAGCGGGCTGGCGGTGCGCCTGACATTCGGCTGGCCTGCGGTGCGGGAAAAGCTGCTGATCAGGCAACTGGGGCTGGAGGATGTGATTGTCGAAATGATGAAGCTGCACATTCTGCGCAGTGTTGAATCGGTGCCGATGGCCGAGGGCATAGAGCTGCGTCTGGTGAACACCGACGAAGACAGCGATGGCTATGTCTTTGCCTGGCTGGAAACCGCATCGGAGAAATACATCGAATACATGACCGTTCCGGCGGAGCTGTACAGGGCGATCGAGGGCAATCCGGAGGGCTGGAGCGCCATCCGCAAGCGGCTTGATACCGGGCATTTCGTGGATATGCAGAAGCTGTACATGGGGGAAGGGCGCGCGGCGGAATAGCCCGGCCCGGCACCGCCGGGGCGGCGGCTGGCGTGGACTGGTTGTAACGCTTTGGCGGCAGGCCTGAGCACAAGGCGGGCCGCTGGGATGCAGCCCGCCGTTCAGTGGTTTGGTGCGCGGTCAGCCGCGGGCGACGTTGATCACCTGCATCTGGGTGTATTCGGCCAGCCCCTCGACCGATTGTTCGACGCCAAGGCCGGAGCCTTTGAAACCCGCCATCGGGATATGCGGGCCGATGTTCAGCTGCTGGTTCACCCAGATGGTGCCGGATTCGATCCGGCCGGCGACCTCTGCCGCCTTGGCGGTATCGCCTGAATGCACCGAGCCGCCCAGCCCGTAGTCGGAGGCATTGGCGCGGGCGACCACATCATCAATGCTGTCAAAGCGGATCACCGGCAGGATCGGGCCGAACTGCTCCTCGTCAACGATTTTCTGGCCGTCGGTCACATCGCGCACAATCGTCGGGCGCACGAAATAGCCGGGGCCGTCCTTGGAGGTGCCGCCGGCAATGATCCGGCCGCTGGCGCGGGCGTCCTCCAGGAAACCCTTGATCTTGTCGAACTGCGCCTTGTTCTGGATCGGGCCGATGGTGGTGCCCTGTTTCATGCCGTCATCGACAACCGCCTGTTCGGCCAAGGCGGCCAGTTCGGCGCAGAAATCTTCGTAGATGTCGCTGTGCACATAGGCGCGTTTCACCGCCAGGCAGACCTGTCCGGCATTGAGGAAGGCGCCGCCATAGATCTTCTCGGCCGCGGCTTTTACATCGACGTCGGGCAGCACGATGGCGGGGTCGTTGCCGCCCATCTCCAGCGTCACCCGTTTCATGGTGGCGGCGGCGCCGGCCATGATCCGCTTGCCGGTTTCGGAGGATCCGGTAAAGCCGATCTTGGCCACATCCGGATGCGCGGTCAGTTTCGGGCCAAGGTCATTGGCATCGGTGATGATATTGACCAGCCCGGGCGGCAGGATGCGGGCGCAGATCTGGCCCAGTTTCAGCGCCGTGACCGGGGTGGTCGGCGCCGGTTTCAGCACGATGGCATTGCCGGCCATCAGCGCCGGGCCGATTTTCCAGCAGCACAGAAGCAGCGGGAAATTCCAGGCGATGATGCCGGCCACCACACCCAGCGGTTTATGGCGGGTCTCAATCCGGAATTCGGCGTCGTCCTGGATAATGCGGTCCGGCAGCTCCAGCGTGGCCGTGTGGGCCAGATAGCCCTGCGACCAGGCAACCTCGCCCTGTGCCTCGGGCAGCGGTTTGCCCTGTTCCAGGGTGATCAGCCGGGCCAGTTCGCCGGCCTCCTCGCCGATGGCGGCGGCCAGCGCCTCCACCTTGGCGCGGCGTTCGGCCATCGGGGTGTTTGCCCAATCCTGCTGGGCGGCCTTGGCGGCGGCCACGGCCTGATTCAGCTGCGCTTCGGAGGCATGCGGCACGCGGGCAAAGACCGCCTCGGTTGCCGGGTTGATGACGCCGATCATCCGGTCTGACGAAACCTGTTCGCCGTTGATGAGCATTCGGTAGTCCATTGGTGTTCTCCCTGATTATTTGTCAGTGTTGGGGGATTGAAAAAGATCAGCAGGATCCGGCGGCGGGGCAGGGGGGCGCCGGGGGGCTGAGGGTGAGCCCTGCGCCAAGGGTCCGCTGGGCGGGGGCAGGGTGATGCGTTCGCGGCCCGTGAAGGCCGGGGGGGGCAGCACTGTCTTGCCGCTGCCGTCGCTGCGGGCGCGGGCCAGCAGGCCGGTGTAATGCGCCGCTGCCAGGCTGGCGCCGCGCACTGCTGCGTCCGGTGCGCCGGGGCAAGCGCCGTATTGCGCGCCGGGCAGGTTCAGCAGCGACCATTGGCCGGGGGCGCAGCGGGCGTCGCCCTGCACCGATTGCACCCCGATGCAAGCCGCCGGGTAGACCGGCGCGCCGCGGGCGGGGGCGGAGGCGACCAGCAGCTTGCCCGCCTGCAGCACCGCGGCGGCGGCCGCGGCCAGCAGCGGGCTGTGATGTGGCTGGCCAAAGGAGCAGTGGACGATCTGCGCCTCGGAACCGGCAGCGCGGTGCAGGGCCTTGGCCACACTGGCGAGGGAGGCGGAGAGGCGGCCGGGAAAGATGGTGAACCCAAGGAACCGGGCCGCCGGCGCATTGGCGCGGATGGCGGCGGCGATATGGGCGGCGTGCAGCGCGGCGGGGCTTTCGGCGGCGCGGGGGTGCACCTCGCAGATATCGGTGCGGGCGGCGCGGCCCGGGGTGTCCGCGGCCAGCGGGCCGTCGATCAGCGCTATCAGCGGCGCGGGGGTCATGCGCCGGCCTCGGTCAGGGTGATCTCCATATCGAACGGGGCGGCGGCGGCCGCGCCGCCGTGGGCGGTGATGATGCGGGTGGCCCGGGGGAAAGCCCGGTCGATATGGGTGAGGATCCGGGCGGCGGTGGCGGGGTCGACCTCGGACAGGGCCTCGTCCAGGATCAGGATATTGAAGGGGGTGAGCAGGGCGCGCAGCAGGCAAAGGCGCTGGCGTTCGCCGCCCGACAGGGTCAGCCCGCTTTCGCCGAGCATCGTGCCGAGGCCGTCTGCGCTGCGGAAGCGTTCGGCGAGGCCGAACAGATCCAGCAGCTCCCAGACGTCTGTTTCATTGTCCGGATTGGCCCAGAAGGCGCGGCTTTGGAACAGGTTATCGCGCAGGCTGGCCCGCAGGGTGAAGGGGCGCTGGCCGGCATAGGCCACCTGCTCCGGCAAGGCGGCTCCGCCAAGCTGGCGGAGGTCCGCGCCGCCGAGGGTGATACGGCCCGACAGCGGCTGCGCCCGGCCGCAGAGCACCGCGAGCAGCGAGGTTTTTCCGGCGCCGCTGGGACCTTTGAGCGCCAGTTTGGTGCCTTGGGGAATGGTCAGGGTCAGCGGGCCGAGCGGCGCAGCCTGGCCGCGGGCGACGGTGACCCGGTCCAGTTGCAGGGCGTAGCCCGCGGGGGAGAAACAGGAAGCTTTCGCGCGCGCCGCGGGCTGCATCACCGCATCAAGCCGCGCCGCGGCAACCTTGACCCGCGCCTGCGCGTGCCAGAGGCCCAGCAGCGACTGCATCGGGCCGGTCATGAAGCCCATATAGGCGATGAAAGCGATCAAAGAGCCGAGCGGCCAGTCGCCGCGGATCACCATCAGCCCGCCGGCCAGAAAGATCGCGGAACGGGTCAGCGCCGACAGCAGCACCGGCACCGCGCGGGTGAATTCGCCCCACAGGTTCTGGGCGATCAGGCGGCTGTTCAGCCCGGCATGGTCGCGCAGGCTGCGCCGCTGCGCCCACAAGGTGCCGCGGGCGGCCTGCAGCGCGGGCAGGCCGAACAGGGTTTCCGAAAGACCGGCGGCGTAGCGCCCCTGCATGCCGCGCACTGCGGCGGCGTGGCGTTCGGTGCGCGGCCGGGCCCAGATCAGGAACAGCAGCTCGGCGGGGGCCAGCAGCGCGGTCAGCAGGCCCAGCCGCCAGTCCAGAACCATCAGCATCACCGAGCCGCCGATCAGCCGGATCAGCGCCGAGGAGCCGCCGAGCACCGCATTGAAGGCGAATTTCTGCACTTCGGCCGCGTCGCCGTCGATGCGGGCCAGCAGCTCGCCTGCGCGCTGGCTGGCAAACCAGCCGGAGGGCTTGGCGGCCAGCCGGGCCAGCAGTTTCCGGCGCAGCCGTGCCAGCATCCGGAGCGAGGCGCGCATGTGCAGGATATTGCTGAGCGCGCCGGTGGCTGTGGCCGCGAGGCCGATGGCAAACAGCGCCAGCGACCAGACCACCAGCTGCGCGGCATCGCCGGCCATCAGGCCGCGGTCGATCACCAGCTTGCTGATATAGGGCGGCAGCAGGCCGATGGCGGCGGCGGCAAAGCTGATCAGCAAGAGCAGCGCCAGCCGGTGCCGGTGCGGGTGCAGCAGCGGCAGCAGCCAGGCCGCGGTGGAAGATGTGAAAAGCGCCGCGCCTGCACGGGATTGCAGGCGCGGCCAAGTGCGGGCAGCCGCAGGGCCGCCCGGCTGGGGGGAGAGTCTGGCGGCCGGTCCGGTCATCCCTGCGGCACGACGTGCAGGGTGGAGACCGACATATCGCCGCCGGAGGGCATCCGGATCTCGCCGGTCCGCTCCAGCGTTTCGCTGTCGTAGATGCCGATGTCGTCATTGGTGCCGCCGACATAGATCTCGCGTCCGTCGCTGGAGACGTTGATGACGTAATAGGTGTGCGGCAGGTCCACGCGTTTCACCAGCTCGCGGGTTTCCAGGTTGTGCTTGGAGAGCTGGGTATAGACGCCATAGAGGTATTTCGGGTCCACAGCGCTGCGCACGGCGGAGAACATCAGCACCTCGAAGGAGGCGAAATCGGCGATCCCGGTCTCGCCGGTGGTGAGGTCGACCGACTGGTAGCCCCAGACGAAATCCGCCATTTCCTGCTGGGTTTCGTCGGTGAAGACCGCTGCCGTGTACATCAGCAGCATCTCGTCGTTCTGACTGCCGGTGGGCCAGAAGGCGAGCACATCCGGCGGGCTGTAGGCGGGGCGGTCCCAGCTGGCATTGGCGATGGCCACCTCGGTGTTGCCGGTGGCGGGATCAACCCGGTAGAGGTCGTGGCCCGCGACATAGACCTGGCCGTTGCGGTCGGTGGCCATCAGCGTCGAGCGGCGCGGCGCCTCGAACACGGCTGCGGGGGCGGCCTCCAGCCCGGCGCTGGCGTCATAGACGGCAAACTCCGGCTGCATCACCTCGTAACGGTCGGTCAGTTTGCGCACCGGATTGCGCACCGTATAGATTTGGCTGCCGTCCTTGGAGACAGCGAGCGAGGCCAGCGAGCGGCGGGTCACATCGCCGTCGGACTGGGCGGCGTGGAACACTGTCTCGCAGGTCTCGATATCGACGCCGACCACATCCTGCCAGTGGTTCAGCAGCACATAGGCAATGCGGTTGTCCGGCGACATGGCAATCACCCCCGGCGTCACGTTGGCGCCAAGATCGCAGTCGGATTTGACCGAGCGGTCCCCGGCATCAAAGACATAGAGGTTGGAGGGGCGGGCCACCGTCACCAGCAGATCGCCTGCGGCCAGCGGCAGGGCGGAGGCGCAGAACGCGGCAGCAGCAAAAAACGCGGTTTTCATGATGCGGGTCTCCTCAGGTTTCGGCGTCGGTGGGGTAGGTGGCGCCAAGCGCGCGCCAGTCCTTGGCGGCATTGGGGGCGTTTTCGTCCCAGTTCTGGTGGTTGACCATGATGTCGGGCACCTGGGCGGGCCACCAGCAGGGGTCGGAGCAGCCGTAAAGGTCCGCCTCCATCGGCTGGCACAGGGCGGCAAGGCCGCCGAAGGGATCGACCTCCCAGCCGGGATCGAAGGTGGTGGCGCAGCCGGCGGTCACCGTCTGCATCGCGCGGACCTCTTCCATCTGGCCCTCGGTTGCGGCCTGCTGGACGCGTTCGGCTTTCTGATTGAGCGGTTTCATTTTCCAAACGCCCTCCTCGGCGCAACATGCTGATGAAAATACTGCGGCGCCTTGGCGATCAGCTCGGCATAGGCGGCGACGCCGAAATCGATCCAGTCGCGCATCAGGTCGCAGTAGTGATAGGTCGGCATCATCGGGTCGCTGAAATGGGCATAGCTTTCGTGGTAGCAGCCGCCCGCGCAGAGGTTGCGGATGCGGCAGGTGGCGCAGCCCTTTTCGGTGCGGTCGGAGCGTGCCTTGATGAAGCCCGACAGCTCCTTGCGCTTGATGCCTTCGTCGACGGTGCCGAACTGGTCCATTTCCGATCCGGTGAAACGGTGGCACAGGTTCAGCGCGCCGTCGTGGTTGACCGCCAGCATGCCCACCCCGGCACCGCAGGGCAGCGCCTTGGAGCGGCCCTCGTAAAGGTCGTTCATCATCTGGTGCATGTTGGAAAAGCCGATGTTGCGGCCCCTGAGCGCCGCCTCGACATAGAGCCGGCCGAGGGATTTCATGCCCTCGAACACCTCCAGCAGTTCGGCGCCGTTGAGGTTGAAGGCATCCATCTCGCCCGACGTGACGGGTGAGAAGCCCACTTCGGCAAAGCCGATATCGTTGATCAGGTGGTCCCAGATCTCGACGATGTTGGTGATGCCTGCAGTCAGGGTGACGCGGGCGCCCACCGGCTTGGATTTATAACGCGACAGCAGCAGCCGCGCCTTGGCGGCGACCGCGTCATAGGTACCCTTGCCGCCGACCGTCTTGCGGTTCAGGTCGTGCTGCGCCTTGGGGCCGTCGATGGAGACGGTGAGGCCGAACCGGTGCTGGTCGAGCCAGTCGATCAGCGGTTCGGTCAGCAGGGTGGCATTGGTGGTGAGGCTGAAGTTCACCGCCTTGCCAAGGGCGGCGAAATGCGGCTCGGCCCAGTCCACCACCTGGCGGATCAGCGGCTGGTTCGACAGTGGCTCGCCGCCGAAGAACACCACGTTGTAGCTGTCGCGGTCCGGGTTTTCTGCCAGCAGCATCTCGACCGATTTCCGCGCGGTGTCAAAGGCCATCTTCTGGCCCTTGGACGGGATCGCCAGATCCTCCTTGTAGCAATAGGAGCAGGCCAGGTTGCAGCCGGTGTTGACGTTCAGAACGATGGTGGTGAGCGGGAAGTTTTCGATCTCGATCGGCGGGCGCTCGGGCTGCAGCGGGCGGCCGTCGTTGACGATGTCGAGCCGCACCAGCCCGTCGAGCCGGGCGGCGGCATCCGATGCCGCAAACCGGGCTGCGAAGTCGTCCATGCTGAACGCCTGTTCTTGCGCGGCGTAGTCGAGGATGTCGCGGTCGGTGCTGTCCATCTCGAAGATCGAGGTGGTGGGGACGTGGAACAGAACCTCGCGCCCGTCGACCGCGACCCGGTGCGCATTGGCTGGCTGATAGTGAAAGTCTTTCATGGTCTCTCTCCCTGTGCTTCAGCGGATCGGCGGATCGATGAAGCGCTGCACGGTGACGATCAGCATCGCCTCGGCCTGCTGGCCCATTGCCTCGGCCTGCACTTTCAGCTCACCGGCGTTATTGGCGCTGAAGGGGCGGTCGGGGTTGGGGCCGGCGATGGCGGGCTGGAAGATGCCGTTCTGCTGCATCCCGCCTGCGTATTCGGTGTCCTTCATATGGGCCGCGTGCTCATGCGCGTTGGCAACGGTCCACTGCGCTTCGACCCGGCCGATGCGGATGTCGTCCCCGGTTCCGGGTTTGCCGTCCGGACCG
>NZ_JAXMOX010000028.1:0-30999 GCF_034669605.1 Leisingera sp. | reverse complement strand
TCAAACAGGCGGCGGCGCTGGTTTTCCGGGATCGCATAGTAGGAGCGCACCAGATCAAGGGCTTCTTTGTCGCCCATCAGGTCTTCCGGAACGGAGGCTTTCTCCGCGGGCGTTTTGCCTTCTTCCTGCAGACCTTCGAAGAAGAAGCTTACCGGCACTTCAAGGGCATCGGAAATGTCCCAGAGCCGGGAAGCGCTGACCCGGTTGGCACCGGTCTCATACTTCTGAATTTGCTGAAATTTTATGCCGACCTGCTCGGCGAGTTGCTGCTGCGTCATGCCGATCAGCCACCGGCGGTGGCGGATGCGCTTTCCCACATGCACGTCAACGGGATGAGCCATGCGTTTCTCCTAAGTCTAAAAATCCGGCCGTAACCCGGACCGCTGCATTCCTATAACCTGTTCTGGCGGCTTCAATTCTTTACCGGAACGAGGCTCCCCATCAGAGCGATCTAAGCTCAACTTCTGAGCAAAAGTGTACAACCCTTGCGATTGATTGCAAGGCTGTCGTCGCCCCGTGCGCAGCCCGCACGTTCAACCGCATGATTTCATGTATCATTTTTATAAAGGTTTTATTGCCAAGCTGCTGACGATCACGTACCTCCCCAGAAATAGCGAGGTGCGCAGCGGTTCAGCCCCCCGCAAGTGTGATGGCGCGAATCACATGGAGTCCCGCAGAAGGTGAGGAAAAAACATGCAGGCTTTCCAAGTCCAGGCCTTTGACCGTCCGGCGTCGCTGGCCGAAATCCAAGTCCCCCCGCCGGGTCCCGGGGAGGCCGCCGTTGCGCTGCGGGCCTGCGGGCTGAACTTTGCCGACCTGCTGATGATGAAGGGCAGCTATCAGGACACGCCCGAGCCCCCCTTTACCCTGGGGCTGGAAGCGGCCGGCGTGGTGACGGACCTGGGCACGGGCACACAAGGGTTTGCTCCGGGAGACCGGGTCGCGGTGTTCGGCGGCTCCGGCGGGCTGGCCGAAGCCGGGGTTTTTGACGCAACCCGGCTGATCCGGATCCCTGACGCGATGAGTTTCGAACATGCCGCGGCAATGCAGATCGCCTATGGCACCAGCCACATCGCGCTGGATCACTGCGCCCGGCTGCAGCCGGGCGAGACGCTGCTGGTGACCGGAGCCGCCGGCGGTGTCGGGCTGACGGCTGTTGAAATCGGCAAGCTGATGGGCGCGACAGTGATTGCCCAGGCCCGCGGACGGGAGAAGCTGGAGGTGGCAGCGGCTGCCGGTGCGGATCACCTGGTCGATGCCGGTGAAGACCTGCGCAGCACTGTGAAGGCATTGGGCGGCGCTGACGTGGTCTATGACGCAATTGGCGGAGAGGTTTGGAAAGCGGCTTTCCGCTCTGCCAATCCCGGGGCGCGGCTGCTGCCGGTGGGGTTTGCCGGCGGGGAGGTGCCGCAGATCCCTGCCAACCACCTGCTGGTGAAGAACCTGACGGTGATTGGTTTCTATCTGGGCGGGTACATGAAATTCCGGCCCGAAGCGGTGCGCCGGTCCTTTGAGACACTTTTTGCCTGGCACGGGGAAGGCCGCATCACGCCGCATATCAGCCACACCTTGCCGCTGGAACGCGCAGCCGAAGGGCTGGACCTGCTGCGCAACCGCAAGTCCACCGGCCAGGTGGTGATCACTATGGGCAGCAACCGCTGACCGGAACAGGGAACAGCCGCGCGTCCGGGCTCCGCGCGCCCGGCGCCGGAGCAACAGCGCTTCAACTGGCAGCGCGCAGCGGCGCGGACCACAGTCCCTGAAAGGCCTGACGGATGAATCCGGCCAGCTCCTCGACGTAGGGCGCGCGCACGCGCTCGGCTCCGTACAGGTTGATGTGCTGCATCGGAAGATCCGGCAAGCCGCAGCCCTTTTCAACCAGTTCCTGATAGCCCGGCTGCGTCCCCTCCAGCAGCACACCGATGGCCAGATCGGCGCTGACCGTTGCCTCGACGGTGCGGTCTGAATCGCTGTCGAGCGCCATCTCCCATTCAATACCCGCCGCATCCAGCGCCGCCGTGGCCACGGGGCGGAAACTGCAGTTGCGGCAGAAGCCGAGCCGCAGGGGACGCTGCCGCCAGACCGATCCGTCGGGCGCGCCGACCCAGCGCAGCGGCATGCTGTGGATCGTCTCGGCGCCGCCGCCTGACCCGTTTTCCGTGGTCAGGATCAGGTCGAATGCGCCGCGCGCGAATTCGGCTTTGAGGTCGCGGGTATTGGATGTGCAGAGGTTCACATTCACCCGCGGGTAGCTGAGATTGAACCGCTTCAGCACTTGCGGAATGACCGGATGCACCACGTCATGCGGCACCCCCAGCAGCACCTCGCCCTCAAAGGCCTGGTCTGTCAGCCTGCCGATCACCTCGTCATTCAGCGCCACCATCCTGCGGGCATAGCCAAGCATCTGTTCGCCCTCTGCTGTCAGCGCAATAGTGCGCCCGGAGCGGTCCAGAAGGCTTAGCCCCAGAAGCTCCTCCAGCCGCTTCATCTGCATGGACACCGCCGACTGGGTGAGATGCAGAAAACCGGCCGCCCGGGTCACGCCGCCATTATCCGCCACCGCCACAAACGAACGGAGCGTCGTGATATCGAGATTTCTTATCATCACAGCACCTGATGCATTGGATCAAAAACATTCGTTTTTCAAATGTGCCACAAGATGCCATATTCATCAACATAATTGATCACCCAAGAGGGACGCATCACAAACCCAACTGAAGGATCCGCGCCATGACCCTTGCAACTTCCTCCTGCACCGCCCCGTCCTGCACCCCCCCGTGCGCCGCCGCCAAACCGCCGCTCACCCTGACCGCCCGCTTGCGCCTACACCTTTCGGCATGGCGCCAGCGCCACCAGCTGGCCAAGCTGGACGCCCGCGCATTGGATGACATCGGCCTGACCCGCTCCGAGGCCGAGGCCGAGGCCCGGCGCGGGTTCTGGAGCGCACCGGATCACTGGACCCGCTAAGCGTCTGCAGACAGATTTGACACCGGCATTCGAGGCGGGCCGCCAGCCAGCGGCCCGTTTCCTCGTTTTTCATGTATTTATTGCCCCGAAATACTTGAACCGGAAGGCACTTCCACCGATATTTAGCGGGAAAGCTGACGGCCGCGGCCCGGGTCGCGCGACGGCAGCAAGGGAGTAATTTACGGAGACCACCTGAGATGGCACAATTCGACACCATCCGCTCTGCCGCCGGCGCCCGCGCCGCGCAGATCGATGAGGGCCTGCGCGCCCATATGAACAAGGTCTACGGCACCATGTCCGTGGGCACGTTCATCACGTTTCTGGCCGCCTGGGCCATTTCCGGGCTGGCCGTAACTGCTGACCCCGCCAATGCCGTGGCCCAGCTGAGCGCCGACAAATATCTGACCAATCTCGGCTACGCGCTGTACGCATCGCCGCTGAAATGGGTCATCATGTTTGCACCGCTGGCCTTTGTCTTTGGCATCGGCGCGGCCGCAAACCGCATGTCGGCGGCCGGCGTGCAGCTGCTGTTCTACGCTTTCGCCACCGTGATGGGCCTGTCGATCAGCTCGATCTTCCTGGTGTTCACCGGCGAGAGCATCGTACAGGTGTTCCTGATCACATCCATCGCCTTTGCAGGCCTGTCGCTGGTCGGCTACACCACCAAGAAAGACCTGTCCGGCATGGGCGCCTTCCTGATCATGGGTCTGATCGGCCTGATCGTTGCCTCGATCGTCAATATTTTCCTGGCGTCGTCGGCAATGGCCTTTGCAATCTCGGTCATTGGCGTGCTGATCTTTGCGGGCCTCACCGCCTATGACACCCAGCGGATCAAGAACGACTACCTGCAGATGGCCCACGCGGGCGACCAGGAATGGCTGGCGAAATCCGCGATCATGGGCGCACTGAGCCTGTATCTGGACTTCATCAACATGTTCATGATGCTGCTGCAGCTGCTTGGCAATCGCGAATAAGCGTCAGCACACTCCAGACACAGCGGGGGCGGATCTGAAAAGATCCGCCCCTTTTCCATTTGTACATAGACGAAGACCTGAGAGTATTATCCAGATGCAGGTCATTGACATCCCCGCGACCGAAGCGGGCCGGTTTCTGCCTCAGCCGTTCGGGCCCCTAGGACACTGCAGTGCAGCCGAAAGGGCGATCACACCTCGGGGGCCGGCAATGCGGATGATCCCGCCATCCAGCCGGCAACCGGAGACATCAGCCACAACGGCACGGAACTGCCTATCGGCATTCTGCAGCAGGGCCGGATCCAGACTGCCCTGTGCAGCGCTGAGGACGGCGGTACCGGCGTCTCCGTCGCGCATCACGCCCAGCGTCAGCTTGCGCCCGTCCAGGTGCAGCGGTCGCCTCTGAAGCGTCTGCACAGGCGCGGCAGAGGCCGCCGGGGGCGAGTTGGCCGCGGCGCTGACGACGGCCAGCGGCTGGACCGCAACCGCAATCGGCGGCGGCACCGCCTGACCTGCTTCAAAGAAACTGGAAACCGGCGCCCCGGCCGCTGCCAATGCAGCCGCAATCATGTAAATTTTCACAGCACATCCACCCGTTCATTCATTAACCCACGGGCTTAAAGCTAGGCCGGAATTGGGGCGGAAACATGCGCGGCTGCCGGCTGCGCCGCGAAATCCGCCCCGTATTTTCCGAGAATTAGAAGCAGCCGCGCGCCGCGGCGGGCCAGCCAAAAAGAAAACGGGCCGCGCCAAGCGCGACCCGTTTCCGGAAATCATTCCAAAGGAAAGGCTTACTTGATTTTGCCTTCTTTGTACTCGACATGCTTGCGCACAACCGGGTCGTACTTCCGCACAACCATTTTCTCGGTCATGGTGCGTGCGTTTTTCTTGGTCACATAGAAGTGGCCGGTGCCCGCGCTCGAGTTCAGGCGGATCTTGATTGTGGTCGGCTTCGCCATGGTGCTTCTCCTGCGTCCGAAAAGGCAGGAGCCTCTCGGTAAATTCCTATCTGAAGCCCGGCTTGTACCCGCCCCAGCCCCCAAGTCAATAGGATTCGGCCCAAATCCCGGGGTGTTTTATGCGCAGAAGGCCTGTAAGCCGGATCCTGTCCCCCCGGGACCGAAATCCCGGGCTCGACGGCCATTCATCTGGGGCCCGCATTGCTGCGTGCCTCTAGCTGCCAACCCGGCCCCTCTCGGCTGAAGCGTGCCTAGCAGCGGTTTCCCGTTTCCGGGACCTGCCTGCGCGGGGGCCCTATTTGGCATTGCTCCCGGTGGGGCTTGCCGTGCCGCCCCTGTTGCCAGGGGCGCGGTGGGCTCTTACCCCACCGTTTCACCCTTACCCCGGCTGTCGGCCGGAGGCGGACCTCCAAGCCGCCGGGGCGGTCTGTTTTCTGTGGCGCTTTCCGTCGGGTTTCCCCGCCCGGGCGTTACCCGGCACCGTTGCTTCATGGAGTCCGGACTTTCCTCGCGGAGCCGAAACCCCACGCGGCCGTCCAGCCTTCTGCGCGCCGGATGCGTAGAAACATCAGCGCGCGGCGTCAAGCGGATAGTTCAGAAGAAGGGGCTTTGCCCCAGTTGGCGTCCGGCAAATTCACTCCGGGGCAGTGCCGCCCAACAACCCTGCTCAGAGCCCGCAGCAGCCAAGGGGCGGGAAATCCTCCGCCGCGAGCGGGCCGCGGGCCCAGGGGCGGAAACGCAAGCGGACTGCCGCCAGCAGCGCGTCATCCTCCGCCGGTGCGGTAAAGCCAGCCCGATGCGCCGCCTTGCGGAAGTGATCGAAACTGAAGCCTTGCGGTGCCCCGCCGGTTCCCGGTTCCGCGGCCAGCCCCTGGCAGGCCAGCCGGGCCCAGTCGAACCGCGGGCCCGGGTCGGTCTTGCGCCCCGGTGCCATGCAGGAATGGCCGATGACTCCGGCCGCAGGAATGGACCAGCGCTGCATGATGCCCTGCAACAGGTCTTCCAGCGCTGCCATCTGCGGCGCGCTGAAGGGATGATTGCCGCGATTGTCCAGCTCGATGCCGATGGAGCGGGAGTTTATGTCAGCCCGTCCGCACCATTCCCCTGCCCCGGCGTGCCAGGCGCGTCCTGCCTCGGCCACCAGCTGCCAAAGGGTGCCGTCCGATCCGATCAGGTAATGAGCGGAAACCTCCGCCTCCGGGTCGCAGAGCCGCTCCAGTGCGGCCTGAGCGCTTTCCATGGCGGTGTAGTGCAGCACGATCAGGGCCGGCGTCAGTCCATCCCTGCGCGGCCCTGAATTCGGGCTGGGGCACCAGCTGGCGCCCGGATGATCAGGCCCGCACTGATCCGGCGCCATCAGTTCTGGACAGCCAGCCGGTACGGCGCCGGATCCCAGCCGCAGGCAAAGCCGTCGCCATCCGGATCAAGCGCCTTGCGGTCCCGCTGCGGGCCGCCCGCCTCGAGGAAGGCGATCTGGGCCTGGTCGGGTGACGCGAACTCTGCGCAGTTGCGCTTGCTGCGCGCCTGCAGGTTGATGCCGGAACGGCTGTAAAGGCGGGCGCCTCTGGGGTTGCTCGTGCTCAGCGCATAGCGGACGATATTGGGGCTGGCGCTGTCTGTCCGCTGCGGCACGGCGACCGGCTGCACCTGCTCGTATTGCGCCCGCTGCCGCTCCAGCCGGGCGGCATCGCTTTCGACCGACTGACGGGCCGAGACCGCCTGGAAATCATTCTCATCCGAAATGGCGGCAATCCCGCCCGGCTGCGGCGCCGGATTGGAGGGGCTGGCCTGCAGCGGCGCGACGCCGGAATTCGACTGAGACGCAGCCAGAGCCGCCGCCGTTTCGCGGGCGATGTCGGCATCGCTGCCTGCGCCGGGTGCGGAAGACGCGAACGTGCCTGCTGCCGCAACCGAGCCCGGGCTGCGCGGCGCCGGGCTTACCTGATACGGTTCGCTGGAGACCCGGGCAGGCGGCACCAGCGGCGCCCCTGTAATTGTGGTGCCCGCGGCAGGCGGCGGAGCAAAAGGATCCCCGTCAATGCCGGCATTTGCGGCGCTGTCGGGAACCTGAGGGGAACAGGCAGCCAAAACCAGTAGGCTGCCTGCAGCGGCGTAAGATGCGAATGCGCGCATGGGGTTACCTGTCAGTTCTGCTCAACTCATTGAGCAGAGCATTACCACCATTGCTGCGGCTTGGCTACAAAGCCGGCCGCATTCTCCAGCGCATAGGCAGTGTTCAGCAGATCGCCCTCCTGCCAGGGCTTGCCGATCAGCTGCAGGCCCAGCGGCAGGCCTTGGCTGTCCAGCCCCGCAGGCACCGCAATCCCCGGCAGGCCTGCCAGGTTCACAGTGACGGTAAAGACGTCATTCAGATACATTTGCACCGGATCCGCGTCCGTCATCTCGCCAAGGCCAAAGGCCGCCGACGGGGTTGCCGGGGTCAGGATCGCATCGACGCCAGCGGCAAACACGTCCTCGAAATCTTTCTTGATCAGGGTGCGGACGCGGCGGGCGCGGTTGTAATAAGCGTCATAAAAACCTGCCGACAGCACATAGGTGCCAACCATCACACGGCGCTGCACCTCGTGGCCGAAGCCCTCGGCGCGAGTGTTTTCGTACATCTCGGTGATGCCGTCGCCGGCTTCCAGCGCCGCGCGCTGGCCATAGCGGACACCGTCATAACGGGCCAGGTTCGAAGAGGCTTCGGCCGGGGCAATCACGTAATAGGCAGGCAGCGCGTATTTGGTGTGCGGCAGCGAGATGTCCACGATTTCGGCGCCCGCGGCCTTCAGCATTTCGGCGCCGTCCGCCCACAGCTTTTCAATCCCGCCCGGCATGCCGTCCATGCGGTATTCCTTGGGGATACCGATCTTCTTGCCCTTAATGTCACCGGTCAGCATCGCCTCGAAATCCGGCACTGCCAGGTCGGCGCTGGTGGAATCCTTGGGGTCGTGGCCGCACATCGCCTCAAGCATGATCGCAGCGTCGCGCACCGATTTGGTCATCGGGCCGGCCTGATCCAGCGACGAGGCGAAGGCAACGATGCCCCAGCGCGAGCAGCGGCCGTAGGTCGGCTTGATGCCGACAGTGCCGGTGAAGGCGGCAGGCTGGCGGATCGAGCCGCCGGTGTCGGTGCCGGTAGCCGCAAGGCAAAGGTCGGCAGCAACGGCAGAGGCAGAACCGCCCGAGGAGCCGCCGGGCGTAAGCTGCGCGTCGTCATTGCTGCGGCGCCAGGGGCTGACGGCGTTGCCGTAAACCGAGGTTTCGTTGGACGAGCCCATGGCGAATTCGTCCATGTTCAGCTTGCCCAGCATGACGGAGCCGGCATCGGCCAGCTTCTGCGAGACGGTGGATTCATACTCCGGCTTGAAACCTTCGAGGATGCCGGAGGCCGCCTGCGACGGCACCCCCTTGGTGCAGAACAGATCCTTGATGCCGACCGGCAAGCCGCACATGGAGGGGGCCTCGCCCGCCTTGATCCGCAGGTCCGCCGCCTTGGCGCGCTCGATGGCGATGTCCGGCGTCTTGTGCACAAAGGCGTTCAGCGCGCCCGCCGCATCGATTGCCTTGAGGCAGGCCTCGGTCAGCTCGACCGAGGTGGTGTCGCCCTTGCGCAGCGCGTCGCGGGCCTCAGCCAGGCCCAGTTTGTTCAGATCGCTCATGTCTCTTACTCCACAACCTTGGGCACGGCGAAGAAGCCTTCGCGGGCATCGGGCGCATTGGCCAGCACCTTGTCCTGCTGGCTGCCGTCGGTGACTTCATCTGCCCGGCGTTTCAGGCGCTGCGGAGTGACAGAGGTCATCGGCTCAATGCCCTCGACATCCACCTCGTTCAGCTGCTCAATGAAGCCCAGGATGTTGTTGAACTCGTTTGCCAGCGCCGGAAGTGCTGCGTCCTCAACCTTGATCCGGGCCAGTTTGGCCACCTTGGCGGCGGTGCTTTGGTCAATCGACATGGAAACCCTCATCTGGTGTTGCCTAGGCATTTACCGCCGCACCGCCCCGCCTGCAAGCCTGCAAGGGGCGTTCGCTGCATCCTGCGATGACAGGGCGGCTGGCCAGGCAAATTATCCGCAGGCTTCAATTCCATTCCGCACCAGGCCTGCTAGGCTTCAGCCCGAAGACACGGGAGGAGATTTTGGATGAAGATCATATGGCTGGGCCACGGCTCATTCCGCATCGAGACCAGCGGCCAGGTGCTGCTGGTAGACCCTTGGCTCAGCGGCAACCCGGTGCTGCCGGAAGACCAGCACGAGGCGGCCATTGCCGGCGCCACCCATATCCTGCTGACCCATGTGCATTTCGACCATGTGGTGGACGTGCTGCCGCTGGCCAAACGGCTGGAGGTGCCGGTGGCGGGGCAATACGATCTGATGGGGCTGTGGGGCGAGACCGAAGGAGTTAAGACCATTGGCTTCAACAAGGGCGGCACCGTGGATCTGGACGGGGTGAACGTTGCAATGGTGCCTGCCTCGCACAGTTCGACCTTCAACACTCAGGACGGCTTGCGCACGGGCGGCTCGGAGGTCGGATACATGCTGATGGCCGAGGGCAAGACAGTCTATCTGTCTGGCGATACGGCGGTCATGGCGGACATGGAATGGATGGGGGATTATTACAAACCCGATATCGGTATCCTGTCGGCGGGAGGGCATTTCACCATGGACATGAAACAGGCGGCCTATGCCGCGAAACGGTATTTCAGCTTCAAGACGGTGATCCCCTGCCACTACAAAAGCTTCCCGGTGCTGGAGCAGGACGCATCGGACCTGATCGCGGGGCTGCCAGGCGTCGAGGTCATCGAACCGGAGGTGATGAAAGCAATCGAGCTTTAATCCGGAACCGCCGCCGCGCGGCTCCCGCCCGCCGCCCGATCTGCGCGGCAGACCGGTGCCCGTTGGGCCGGGCGCCGGGCCTTATGGCCCGGCGCGGTTGCGCTACGGCCGTAAGCTACCTGCCGGAAGCCTCCAGCCGCGGCACGGTAAAGGCCTTTCTCGCCTCTGCTGCCTTTTTCCGGCAGATGCAGCCGTTGGCGTGGTCGTTGACCAGACCCATCGCCTGCATGAAGGCAAAAGCAGTCGTCGGGCCGACAAATTTCCAGCCGCGTTTCTTCAGCGCCTTGGAGAGGGCCACGGAATCAGGGCTGGTTGAGGCGGTCTGCGGCTCCGGCAGGTCTTCGGGCCTGGGCTCAAAGCTCCAGAAAAACGCGGCCAGCGAGCCGGCCTCGGCCACCAGTTCCTGTGCCCGGGCCGCGTTGTTGATCACCGCTTCGATTTTGCCGCGGTGGCGGATGATGCCCGTGTTCTGCAGCAGCCGCTCCACATCTGCCGCGCCGAATTTGGCCATTTTGTTGAAATCGAAGCCGGCGAAGGCCGCGCGGAAATTTTCGCGCTTGTCCAGAATTGTCCGCCAGCTGAGGCCGGACTGGAAGCTCTCCAGGCAGACCTTCTCGAACAGGCGGATGTCGTCGCCCACCGGATAGCCCCACTCCTCGTCATGATAGCGCAGAAAATCCGGCGCGGAGGCGGCCCAGCCGCAGCGGGGCTGGCCATCGGGGGCGGTGTAAAGCCGGCTCATGCGGTCTCCGTCATTGTGCCTGGTCCCGCATGGCGCAAATTGCGGCCTCGCGGCGCTGGATCACGGATCAAGGATCCAATCCTCTGGTGGTATTCTGTGCCAATTGCAACCTTGGGGTATTTAACCCAGCCGCACAGTAGGACAGGCACTCCAATCCGGCAAGCGCAATTGCCCCCGCACGCCACCCGCGGCGCATTCAGCGTTTTCTGGCGAAGAATTGCTTGAGCAATTCGCTGGCCTCGACCTCGGCGATGCCATCGTAGACCTCGGGCGCGTGATGCGCCTGAGGGTGCGAGAACACACAGGCGCCATGCGCCACGCCGCCGGACTTGGGATCGGAAGCGCCGTAATAAACGCGCCGGATGCGGGCCGCGGCGATGGCGGCGGCGCACATTGCGCAAGGTTCCAGCGTCACATAAAGGTCATAGCCGGCAAGCCGCTCGCTGCCCAAGGCCGCACAGGCTGCGCGGATGGTCAGGATCTCGGCATGGGCGGTGGGGTCGTTCATCTCGCGCGTGCGGTTGCCCGCCAGGGCGGCAACCTGTCCGTCCGGCGCGATCAGCACGGCGCCCACCGGCACCTCGCCGCGTCCCGCCGCCTCCCGCGCCTGCTCCAGCGCCTTGTCCATATGCGATTTGAACGCCATGCCCCTTCCTGCCTGCGATTGCGCGCTTTCGCAAGGCGGCGGAATGCTCTATGGCACGCACATGAGCAACACACCCGCATCCCCCAAGGGCAAACCGGCCCCGAAAGCCGCGGCAGGCAAAGCGCCCGCCGCAAATCCGACTGACGGCAAGGCGCCCGAAGGCGACCGCATCGCCAAGGTCCTGTCGCGCGCCGGCGTCGCCTCGCGCCGGGAGGCTGAACGGATGATTTCCGAGGGCCGTGTGACGGTGAATGGCAACAAGATCGCCAGCCCGGCGCTGAACGTGACCGCCGCGGACCGGATCAGCGTCGATGGCAAGCCCTTGCCCGAGGCCGAGGCGCCGCGGATGTGGCTGTATTACAAGCCTATCGGCCTGGTCACCTCGAACAGCGACGAAAAAGGCCGCACGACGATCTTTGACGAGCTGCCCGAAGACATGCCCCGGGTGATGACAGTGGGACGGCTTGACATCAATTCCGAGGGCCTGCTGCTGCTGACCAATGACGGCGCTATCAAGCGCAAGCTCGAACTGCCCTCGACCGGCTGGCTGCGCCGCTACCGCGTGCGCATCAACGGCCGTCCGCGGGACGAGGATTTTGCGCCGCTGCGCAAGGGCCCGGTAATCGACGGCGAGAAATTCCAGCCGATGACGGTGTCGCTGGACCGCCAGCAGGGCGCCAATGCCTGGCTGACGGTGGGGCTGCGCGAGGGCAAGAACCGCGAGATCCGCCGCGCGATGGAGTATGTCGGATTTAACGTGAACCGGCTGCTGCGGGTGTCTTATGGCCCGTTTCAGCTGGGCGAGCTGAAACCCGGCGCGGTGGAGGAGCTGCGTTCGCGGGTGGTGCGCGACCAGCTGGGGCTGGAGCCGGAAGAGGAAAAACCTGCCGCCCGCCCGACCCGCGGGCGCGGCAAGCCGGGTGGCAAACCGGGTGGTAAGCCCATGGCAAAAACCGGTGGCCCTGGCGGCAAGCCAACTGGCAGGCCGGGCGGTGGTTTTGGCGGCAAGCCCGGTGATAAATCACCCCGTTCTGCAGGCGGAAAACCCGGCCCGAAAGGGCCTGGGAGCCGCGGCGGCACCAGTGGTCGAGGTGCATCCCAGGGTGCAGGCCGGCCCGCACAACGCGGCGGCGGCAAGCCCTCCGGCGGCAAGAATCCCCGGCGCTGAAGCATTTGCGGCAGACTTCCCCCTAGCAAGATCGCCGGCTATCCCCTAGGTTTCCAATCAGTTAATCTTTGCTGGCCGTTCTAGGGGGACCTGCGTGCAGAAACTTGCCTATGCCGCCCTATTGATTCTGATGCTGGGCCTCAGCACCGGCTGGATTACAGGGGGCTGATCCGATGGCACAGCGTTACGGCGGCAAATACAGTCCCGACGGCAAATCCGCGCAGCCGCCCTCCAAGCCCGCGCAATCCTTCCGCAATGCGCAAGTGGATCCTGTTGGCATGCGCGCCAACCTGATGTTTGTGCCGCCTGCGATCCTGACGCTGTTGTCTCTGAATGACGGGGCAACCGGGCTGGCGCTGGGGTTGGTTGGCGCAGGCCTGTGGACTGGCGGGGCGTTCCTGCTGCGCGAGGGGCTGAAGGCCGAGGCGGCCTTTGCCGCCCGCAAGGTGGCCCGCAAACCCGCCCTGCCCCGCAAGATCCTGGCGGCCTTGCTGGCAGGCACCGGCGCAGCGCTGGCGGCGTGGAAAGCTGAACCCGGCCTCCTGACCGCTGCCATCTATGGCACCTCAACGGTTGGGTTGCACCTAACCGCATTCGGGTTCGACCCGTTGCAGGACAAAGGCGCCGAGGGCATCGATGAATTCCAGCAATCCCGTGTCGCCCGCGCGGTGGACGAGGCGGAAGCAAACCTTGACGCGATGAAGGGCGCCGCCCTGCGGGCCCAGAACCGCAAGGTCGAAGCCCGGGTGGAGCAATTCCAGGCGGTGGCCCGCGACCTGTTCCGCACGGTCGAGGAAGATCCGCGCGACCTGACTGCCGCGCGCAAGTACCTGACCGTGTATTTGCAGGGCGCCCGTGATGCGACGGTGAAATTCGCCGATATCTATGCCCGCAGCCGGGACGCCCAGGCCCTCAGCGATTACCTGGCGCTGCTGGATGATCTGGAACAGAACTTTGCCGCGCGCACCCGCAAAATGCTGGTGGAAGACCGCGCGGATCTGACCATTGAAATTGATGTGCTGCGCGACCGTTTGCAGCGTGAAGGGGTCCATCTGGACCAAAACTGATCAGCGAGGAAGCCGTTCATGTCCGAAGCCGTGCAACAGAAAGCCGTCCAAACCGAGGCCCTGGTCAATGAGGTCACGGCAATCGAACTGCCTGAGCCCGCCGCAGACATCCAGCCGCTGGAGCAGGCCGACGCGGCCACCAGCGAGGCGATCCGGGTGCGGTTGGATCAGATCGACATGGGCGACACCAATTCGATCATCCATTTCGGTTCTGCCGCGCAAAGCGAGCTGCAGACGATCAGCCAGGCGATGCTGGCCGATGTGCGCAACAAGGACGTCGGGCCTGCGGGCGACAGCCTGCGCAATATCGTGACCACCATCCGCGGCTTTTCGGTTTCCGAACTGGACATCCGCCGCAAGCCGACGTTCTGGGAACGCCTGCTGGGCAAGGCGGCCCCCTTTGCCAAGTTCACTGCGCGGTATGAAACCGTGCAGGGGCAGATCGACAAGGTCACCGATGACCTGCTGGGGCATGAGCACACCCTGCTGAAGGACATAAAGTCGCTCGATATGCTGTATGAAAAGACGCTGAGCTTTTATGACGAGCTGGCACTGTATATCGCGGCGGGCGAGGCCAAGCTGGCTGAGCTGGACGGGACGGCGATCCCGGAGAAAGAAGCCGAAGTGCAGGCCGCGCCGGAAAATGATCAGGTGATGAAGGCGCAGGAGCTGCGCGACCTGCGCGCCGCCCGCGACGACCTTGAGCGCCGGGTGCATGATCTGAAACTCACCCGCCAGGTCACTATGCAGTCGCTGCCCTCGATCCGGCTGGTGCAGGAAAACGACAAGTCTCTGGTGACCAAAATCAACTCGACCCTGGTGAACACCGTGCCGTTGTGGGAAACCCAGCTGGCCCAGGCGCTGACCATCCAGCGTTCGGCCCAAGCGGCGGAAGCCGTGCGTGATGCCAATGACCTGACCAACGAATTGCTGACCTCCAACGCCGCCAATCTGCGCCAGTCGAACGAAATGATCCGGCAAGAGATGGAGCGCGGTGTGTTCGACATCGAAGCGGTGAAACAGGCCAATGCCGACTTGATCGGCACCATTCAGGACAGCCTGCGGATTGCTGACGAGGGCAAGGCCAAACGCGCCGCAGCCGAGGCCGACCTGCAGAAGATGGAAGCCGAGCTGCGCGATACGCTGGCTGCTGCCAAGTCGCGCCGCGACGGGGTTGGCGACAACGCCGGCACCGCTGTGCCGGGCTGAGCGGAGTGGCAGGCGTGCAGGCAACGACAGCCGTCTGGAAAAGCGCAGCAGCCCTGGCCGGGCTTGCCGCCGTGTCCGCCTGCCTGCCGTTTGCCCAGCCGGAATCGCTGGTGCCGCGGGCCCGCCCTGCTGTGCCGGCGCCAGCGGTCTACAAACCCTCAGCCGACAGCGCGCAGCTGGCCTATTATTATAATGCCTTGCAGCGCGACCTGCTGACCCGCGGGCTGCTGCGCACCGATGGCGGCGGCCCGGACACGCCCTATGATGCCGGGGATCTGGCGGAAAGTTTCGAGGCGCTGGCGTTTTACGATGAATACGGCGGATCCGGACTCTCCGGCGGCCTGGGCCGCTGGGCCGGGCCGGTGCGGATCGCCGCAGAATTCGGCCCGTCGGTGCCCGCGGCGCAGCGGTCAGCGGACAGGGAAACGGTTACCGCTTATGCCGCCCGGCTGGCCCGGGTCACCGGCCACCCGGTCGGCACTGTGGCCTCCCGGGCAAATTTCCACGTGATCTTTGCCAGCCTTGATGACAGCGCCTTTGTTGCTGAACGGGTGCGCGAACTGCTGCCCGCAATCAGCGCCAGGGACTTGTCGCTGCTGGCCGCCCCGCCGCGCAGCTTTTACTGCCTGGTGGTTGCCGGCGGCCCGCAAAGCAATCCGCTGTCCTACACCCGCGGGGTGGCGCTGATCCGCGCCGAACATCCCGATCTGGTGCGCAAGAGCTGCGTGCATGAGGAAGTGGCGCAGGGCCTTGGCCTTCGCAACGACAGCCCGCGGGCACGGCCCTCGATCTTCAACGACGATGACGAATTTGCGCTGCTGACCAGCTTTGACGAAAAACTGCTGCAGATGCTGTATGATCCAAGACTGAAAACAGGGATGGGCGCCGCAGACGCCCGCCCGGTGATCCGCATTCTCGCCCGCGAGGCGATGGGCCAGGAACTGTAGGCCTGAAAACAAAGCCATGTGAAGAGGACCTGACAGATGGGTATTTTCGATTTTCTCAAAGGCGAATTCATTGATGTCATTCACTGGGTGGATGACACCCATGACACCATGGTCTGGCGGTTCGAGCGCGAGGGCCACGCGATCAAATACGGCGCCAAGCTGACGGTGCGCGAGGGCCAGGCGGCAGTGTTCGTGCATGAGGGGCAGCTGGCGGATGTGTTCACCCCCGGTCTCTATATGCTGGAGACCAACAACATGCCGGTGATGACCACGCTGCAGCATTGGGACCACGGCTTTCAGTCGCCGTTCAAATCAGAGATCTATTTCGTCGACACCACCCGTTTCAGCGATCTGAAATGGGGCACCAAGAACCCGATCATCTGCCGCGACCCCGAATTCGGCCCGGTGCGGCTGCGGGCCTTTGGCAGCTATACGGTCAAGGTCGCCGACCCGGCCCGGTTCCTGACCGAGATCGTCGGCACCGATGGTGAATTCACCATGGACGAGATCTCGTTCCAGATCCGCAACATCATCGTGCAGGAGTTTTCCCGCGTGGTGGCGGGCAGCGGCATTCCGGTGCTGGACATGGCCGCCAACACCGCCGATCTGGGCAAGCTGGTGGCGGCGGAGATCTCCGGCACGCTGGCGGACTACGGCCTGATGATCCCGGAGCTGTACATCGAGAATATCTCGCTGCCGCCCGCAGTGGAAGAGGCGATGGACAAGCGCACCCAGATGGGCGTTCTGGGCGATCTGGGGCGTTACACGCAATTCTCGGCAGCCGAAGCCATGACCGCTGCGGCACAGACCCCGAACAGCGGCATGGGCGCCGGCATGGGGATGGGCATGGGAATGGCGATGGCGCAGCAAATGGGGAACATGGCAGCGGGTCAGCCCGCAGGCCCCTGGGGCGCCCGCCCCGCCCCCGCTGCAGCCGCACCGTCCGCCCCTGCCGCAGCCCCGCAGGCCGCCCCCGTGGCCCCGCCCCCGCCGCCGGTCGAACATGTCTGGCACATTGCCGTGGACGGGCAGACCTCCGGCCCGTTTTCCAAGGCCCGGATGGGGCGGATGGCGCAGGAGGGCACGCTGTCGCGGGACACCCATGTCTGGACCCCGGGCCAGGATGGCTGGAAACGGGCCGGCGACGTGATCGAGCTGGCGCAGCTGTTCACTGTCCTGCCGCCGCCTCCCCCGCCGCCGCCCGCTGGCTGAGATGCCAGGCCGCGGCGTCTGCTCCTTTTCTTGACCAACTTTGCTACGACAGGTACCTCTCCCCGTGACGATGCCCCCGCCGCCGCCCGCCGACAGCGCGCCGTCTGCCCTTGAGGGCAGCCACCGTTTCCCCTGTCCCAACTGCGGGGCGGATTACCGGTTTGACCCGGACGCCGGCGCGCTGATCTGCGATCATTGCGGCCAGCGGGAAGACCTGCGCGGCGGGCCGTGGGCAGGCTCTGCCCTGCAAGAGCAGGATTTCCGTGCCGCACTGGCGGAACAGCTGCCAGAAGCCGAGATGGAGGTAACCCGCGTCTCCGCCTGCCCGAATTGCGCCGCGCAGGTGGAGTTTGATCCGGATACCCACGCCAGCGAATGCCCGTTCTGCGCCACCCCCGTGGTGACCGGGACCGGCAGCAACCGCCACATCAAACCCAAGGGCGTGCTGCCCTTTGCAGTGACCGAGCGCGCCGCGCATAAGGCCATGACCGACTGGCTGGGCGGGCTGTGGTTCGCACCGGGCGGCCTTAGGGAATACGCCCGCAAGGGGCGGCGGATGCAGGGAATCTATGTGCCCTACTGGACCTATGACGCCCAGACCCGCAGCCGCTATTCCGGTCAGCGCGGCACGGTTTATTACGTCACCGAAACCTACCGGCAGGATGGCAAAACCAGAACCCGGCAGGTGCCCAAAGTGCGCTGGACAGCGGTTTCAGGCCGGGTGCAGCGGTTCTTTGACGATGTGCTGGTGCTGGCCTCCAAAGGCCTGCCCAAACGCTATACCGAAGCGCTAGAGCCCTGGGACCTGTCACAGCTCGAACCTTACCAGCCGCAGTATCTGGCGGGGTTCCGGGCCGAAGCCTATACAGTGGATCTGGAAACCGGCTTTGCAAAAGCGGGCCAGAGGATGGACCGGGCGATTGAACGCGATGTGCGCTTTGACATTGGCGGCGACCGGCAGCGGATCGCCGGTATCGACACTCAGGTGTCGGATGTCACGTTCAAACACATCCTTTTGCCGGTCTGGATGGCGGCCTATAAGTACCGCGGCAAGACGTATCGGTTTGTCATCAACGGGCAATCCGGACGGGTGCAGGGCGAACGGCCCTATTCTGCGGTCAAGATAGCAGCTGCCGCGCTGGCTGCGGCCGTCGTGATTGCCGCTATCGCCTATTTCGCCGGGCAGCAGTAAGCCCAGCCAGACCTTTCGCACCAGCCGCGCCGCGTTGCAGGCGCATACGGCCTGGCGCGGATTAAACTTAGCAAGGACATACCAGATGCGGGCATTGATACAGCGGGTCAGCGAGGCCTCAGTCACCGTTGAGGGCAAGGTCACCGGAGAAATCGGAGCAGGGCTGCTGATCCTGATCTGCGCCATGCACGGCGACACCCAAGCCCAGGCGGACCAGCTGGCGGCCAAAATCTCCAAGCTCCGGATCTTCAAGGATGAAGCCGGCAAGATGAACCGCTCGGTGCTGGAGACCGGCGGCAGTGCGCTGGTGGTCAGCCAATTCACCCTGGCCGCCGACACCCGCCGCGGCAACCGGCCCGGGTTTTCCACCGCCGCCGCGCCTGCCGAGGGCGAACGGCTGTATGAGTATTTTGCCGGGCAACTGTCCCGGCTAGGTTTGGAAATTGCAAAAGGACAGTTCGGCGCCGACATGAAGGTCCGGCTCTTGAATGACGGCCCTGTCACGGTCTGGATCGACACAGAGCAGGTCTGATGCGGCGTCAAAAGGCTGGCATCCGGTGTGCCGCAAACCGGCCTCGGTGATTGCCCCGCAAGGCCCGGCTTTTCACTCCTGAAACAGGCCAGGGTTTGGCTTGTCTGCGGTGCGGAAGACGTTTTCAGACCGCAAAGCATCGATTCTTCCCGAATTCAAACCGGCCTGATTGCCTGATCGTGGCAGATTCATAAAAATTCGCTCATTCCTGAGCACAAAAATTTCTTGTCGCATTCCAGATGTTTTTTTGATTTATACTCGGTATCACTTATAAAAACGGCACCTTACCCGAAAAAGGCGACACCCGCTCCAGCAGCCTCACAACTGCTCATTTCCCGCTGCCAAAGGTCTCGCGAATAACCCTTGCGAGGTTGCAGCAAATGCGCAAATCTTGAATCATCAATCAAAAAACAGGTGCCGCAGCACCGCAATCAATCGGGAGAAATCGATGAATAGACATATGCAGTACCTTGCCAGCCAGGCTGTGGCGGGCAAACTGTCGCGCCGCGACTTCCTCGGCAAGGCCGCCGCTCTGGGCTTCACCGCTGTTTCTGCCAACCTGCTGCTGTCCGGCGCTGCCAAGGCGGCCGGACCGCAAAAGGGCGGCACCATCCGTTTGGGCCTGCAGGGCGGCTCCACCACCGACAGCCTTGATCCGGCCCTGGTCACCAACACCGTTGGCCTGATGGTCACCCGCCTGTGGGGTGAAACGCTGGTCGAACTGGCCGACGATGGCGGCATCGAGCACAAGCTGGCTGAAAGCTATGAGGCGTCGGCCGATGCCCGCACCTGGACCTTCAAGATGCGCCAGGGCGTCACCTATTCCAACGGCCAGGATGTCACCGCCGAAGACGTGGTCAAGACCATGGAACGCCACAGCGGCGAGGACACCAAATCCGGCGCGCTGGGGATCATGCGCGGCATCAAGGACGTGCGCGCCGATGGCGACAGCGTCGTCTTCGAACTGGACAGCCCGAACGCCGACCTGCCCTATCTGCTTGCAGACTACCACCTGATCATTCAGCCCGGCGGCGGCAATGACGATCCGGCGGCGGCCATCGGCACCGGCCCCTACATCATGAAGTCCTCCGATATGGGCGTGCGTTTCGTGGCCGAGAAGAACCCGAACTACTGGGGTGATCTGGGCAATGCGGAAACGGTTGAAATCATTGTCATCAACGATGACACCGCCCGTGTCGCCGCGCTGCAGTCCGGCCAGGTGGATGTGATCGACCGGGTGCCGCCGCGCACCGCGAAGCTGGTGGAACGTGCGCCGAACATCTCCGTGCACTCGACCTCTGCGGCCGGCCACTATGTGTTCATCATGCACTGCAACACCGCACCGTTCGACAACAACGACGTCCGCATGGCGCTGAAATACGGCATCAACCGCCAGGAAATGGTCGACAAGATCCTGAACGGCTATGGCACGGTGGGCAACGACACGCCGATCAACGCCTCTTATCCGATGTACACGGAACTGGAGCAGCGTGCCTATGATCCCGACAAGGCGATGCACCACCTGAAGAAGGCAGGCTATGACGGCGAAATCCTTCTGCGCACCTCGGACAACTCTTTCCCGGGCGCACCGGATGCAGCTGCGCTGTTCCAGCAGTCGCTGTCCAGCGCAGGCATCAAGCTGGATGTGAAGCGCGAGCCGAACGACGGCTACTGGTCGGAAGTCTGGAACAACAAGCCGTTCTGCACCAGCTACTGGGGCGGCCGTCCGACCCAGGACCAGATGTTCACCACCGCCTATCTGTCGACCGCAGACTGGAACGACACCCGTTTCAACAACGAACAATTCGACCAGATGCTGGTTGCCGCCCGCGGCGAACTGGACGTCGCCAAGCGCACTCAGATGTATGCCGACATGTCGACCATCCTGCGCGACGAAGGCGGCCTGATCTGTCCGATGTTCAACGACTTTGTCGAAGCGACCACCGCTAACGTGGATGGCTGGGTCGAAGGTGTTCCCGGTCAGGTTCTGATGAACGGCTATGCCGCCAGCAAGCTGTGGGTCAAAGCCTAAATGTCGCCTGTTTTCAAACTTTTGGCTCAGCGCATCGCGCTGAGCCTCCTCCTTCTTCTGCTCATCTCAGTGGTGATCTTTGCCGGCACGATGGTGCTGCCCGGCGATGTCGCCCAATCGATTCTGGGCCAATCGGCAACTCCCGAAGCGCTTGCCAACCTGAGAGCTGAGCTTGGTGTCAACGATCCGCCCGTGCAGCGCTATTTTGCCTGGCTGTTCGGTGCCATCCAGGGCGACCTGGGCACCGCGCTCACCAGCGGCCAGGATATTTCCGAGGCCCTTGCCAGCCGCTTCTGGAATACCCTGTTCCTGGCCTTCTGGGCGGCCGTGGTTGCGGTGCCCCTGGCCATTTTCCTGGGCCTGCTCGCCGTCCGTTTCAAGGACCGCTGGCCCGACAAGCTGATCTCCGGCGTCACTCTCGCCTCGATCTCCATTCCCGAATTCCTGATCGGCTATGTGCTGATGTATCTCATCGCCGTGAAGCTGCGCTGGTTCCCGTCGGTGGCGATGATCAACGACAATATGAGCCTTTTCGAAAAGCTCAACGCCATCGCCCTGCCGATTGCCGTGCTGACCCTGGTTGTGCTGGCGCACATGATGCGGATGACCCGTGCCGCGATCCTCAACGTGATGCAGTCGGCCTATATCGAAACTGCCGAGCTGAAGGGCCTGAACGCCTTTCAGGTGATCTACCGGCATGCTTTCCCGAACGCGGTTGCCCCTATCGTCAACGTGGTGATGCTGAACCTCGCCTATCTGGTGGTCGGCGTTGTGGTGATCGAAGTGGTGTTCGTCTATCCCGGCATGGGCCAGTATCTGGTCGACCACGTGTCCAAGCGTGACGTGCCTGTGGTGCAGGCCTGCGGTCTGATCTTTGCCGCCGTCTATATCGGGCTGAACATGATTGCCGATATTGTCGCCATCCTGTCGAACCCGCGCCTGAGGCATCCGAAATGAAGAATATCCCCGTTTCCGCACTCATCGGGCTGTTCTTCACGGCCCTTTATTTCCTCGGCGCGATTTTCGCGCCGCTGCTGGCCCCCTACGGGGTGGGCGAAGTGGTCGGCGATGTCTGGGAGCCCGCCAGCGCGGAGTTTCTGCTGGGCACCGACAACATCGGCCGCGATCTGCTGACCCGGATGATCTACGGCGGCCAGACCACGATCTTCATCGCCACCGCAGCAACCGTGCTGTCCTTTACCACCGGCTCCATTCTGGGCTTTATCGCCGCCGAAGCGGGCGGCTGGCTGGACCAGGCGATGTCGCGGTTTGTCGACCTGATCATGTCGATCCCGACGCTGATCTTTGCTCTGGTCGTGCTGTCGGTCATGCCGGTGACCATTCCCACTCTCATCGTTGTGATGGGGCTGCTGGACTCGACCCGGGTCTACCGGCTGGCCCGGGCGGTCGCGGTCGATATCGAAGTGATGGACTACGTCGAAGCAGCCCGGCTGCGCGGCGAAAAGACCACTTGGATCATCTTCCGCGAAATCCTGCCCAACGCGTTGTCGCCGCTGGTGGCCGAAATGGGCCTGCGGTTCATCTTTGCAGTGCTGTTTGTCTCCACCCTGTCTTTCCTTGGCCTTGGCGTTCAGCCGCCGGCGGCTGACTGGGGCGGCATCGTGAAGGAAAACAAGGACGGTATTGTCTATGGCATTCCCGCAGCCCTGATCCCGGCCTTTGCCATCGCCACCCTGGCGATCTCGGTCAACCTGGTGGCTGACTGGGTGCTGAACCGGACAACCTCGCTGAAAGGAGGCCGCGGATGAGCGATACCCTGTTGAAAGTCCGTGACCTGAAGATCGGCGCGACCATCTACCCGCCGGGGGAAAAGCCCAAGGATATCGAGATCGTGCACGGGGTCAGCTTTGATCTCGCGCCCGGCAAGGTGCTGGGGCTGATCGGCGAATCCGGTGCCGGCAAATCCACCATCGGCCTCGCCTCCATGGCCTATGGCCGCGGCGGCGTGCGGATCACCGGCGGCGAGGTTTGGGTCAACGGGCGCGATATCCTGAAAACCGGCCTCCGCGATGTACGAAAGCTGCGCGGCGGCGAAGTGACCTATGTGTCGCAATCGGCAGCGGCCTCCTTTAACCCGGCCAAAAAGATCATGGACCAGGTGGTCGAGGCAGCGGTGGAGCAAAAGAAGTTCTCCCGCAAGGAGGCCGAGGAGCGCGCGCGCACCCTGTTCGCCAAACTGGGCCTGCCGGATCCGGACAATATCGGCGAGCGCTACCCCCACCAGGTGTCGGGCGGCCAGCTGCAGCGCTGCATGACGGCGCTGGCGCTGTGCCCGGAGCCGGATCTGGTGGTCTTTGACGAGCCCACCACGGCGCTCGATGTGACCACCCAGATCGACGTGCTGATGGCGATCAAGGAAGCAATCCGCGACACCGGCGTTGCCGCGCTCTACATCACCCATGACCTGGCGGTTGTGGCGCAGGTGAGCGACGACATCATGGTGCTGAAGATGGGCAACACCGTGGAATACGGCAGTGTCGATCAGATCATCAACAACCCTCAGGAGGAGTACACCCAGGCGCTGGTCTCGGTCCGCTCCATCGAGCATGAGGAAAAGGCTCCGACGCCTGATCCGGTGCTGAGCGTGAGGAACATCACCGCGCGCTACAAGGGCACCCAGTTCGACGTGCTGCATAATGTGAATGTTGATCTCTACCCCGGCCAGACACTGGCGGTGGTGGGCGAGTCCGGATCCGGCAAGTCCACCCTCGCCCGCGTCATCACCGGGCTTCTGCCACCGCGCGAAGGCGAGATCGAATTTGCCGGGCGCACGTTGTCGCCGGACCTCAAGGGGCGCAGCCGCGAGGACTTGCGCGAGTTGCAGATGATCTACCAGATGGCAGATGTCGCGATGAACCCGCGCCAGACCGTCGGCACCATCATCGGCCGGCCGCTGGAATTCTACTTCGGGATGCGCGGCGGCGAGAAGAGGAAGCGGATCATCGAACTGCTGGACGAGATCGAGCTGGGCGAGAAGTTCATGGACCGCTATCCGGCAGAGCTGTCGGGCGGCCAGAAGCAGCGTGTCTGCATTGCCCGCTCGCTGGCTGCGAAGCCGAAGATGATCATCTGCGACGAGGTCACCTCGGCGCTGGACCCGCTGGTGGCAGACGGCATCCTGAAGCTGCTGCTGGACCTGCAGAAGATCGAGGATGTCGCTTATCTGTTCATCACCCACGATCTGGCAACCGTGCGCGCCATTTCCGACAACATCGCAGTGATGTACCAGGGCAAGGTTCAGCGCTACGGCGGCAAGTCCAAAGTGCTGAGCCCGCCGTTTGACGATTACACCGATCTGCTGCTGAGTTCCGTCCCCGAGATGAAGCTGGGCTGGCTGGAAGAGGTGATCGCCAACCGCAAAATGGAAAGCGCCGGCAACTGATCCGGCGGCCGTCTGCGACGCTATACGCCCCTGCCCGGTTCCGGGCGGGGGCATTTTCTTTTCTGCCCCTCGTGATTTTATGGTAAATTGCCGCCACCTGAGCGAATGCGGCGGGTCCAGCCGCTAACAAGATCCAGACATTGAGCGCGGCCGTTTCCTGTGCAGGCCACCCCGTTTCCGACGGGCGGTATTTTTGTTAACGATTTCCGGGAGGAACTGCCATGAAAGACTGGGCCATTCACGGTTTGGGAATTGCCAACTGCAACTGCGTTCCCGGCTGCCCCTGCCAGTTTTCGCAATTGCCCAGCGACGGCACCTGCGAGGCGATGCTGACCTTCCGCATCGACAAGGGCCATCACGGCAAGGTGTCTCTGGACGGGTTGACGGCTGCGGTGCTCTACAAGTGGCCGGGCGCCGTTCATGAAGGCAACGGCGAGATGCAGATGATCATCGACGAAGGCGCCTCCGCCGATCAGCGCGCGGCGCTGGAAGCGATCATGCGCGGCGAGGACACCCAGGAATTTGCCACCATGTTCCATGTCTTCAGCACCATGAGCCCGACCAAGCACGAAACCCTGACCGCGCCGGTCTCGATCGATTTCGATGCGGAGAAGATGACCGGCTCGGCCAAGGCTGGCGATATCGCCGAAACCACGGTCAAGCCGATCGCCAATATCGTGTCGGGAGAACCGCATTCCGTCAGCATCAAGCTGCCCAACGGGTTCGAGTACGCCGAGGCCCATGTCGCCAGCGGCAGCACCGTCACCCATAAGGGGGCAATCCGGCTGGAAAAAAACAGCGATACCCACACCCATGTGGCCGAATTGCATTTGACCGGCGACGGTGTCCAGCGCGCGGCCTGACCGGCCGTGGGCCGGCAGCAGCAGTTTCGGGGGCCGGCCGAACGTCTGGCCCGCCGCGATCAGGCGGTGGTGCTTGGTGCTGTAGGGATGATCCTGCTGCTGAGCTTGCTTTACACCGTTTCCGGCGCAGGGATGGAGATGAGCGCGGTCGAGATGACCCGCATGGCCCGCCCCATCGGGGAGCCGATGCAGATGGGCGCGGTTGGCGCCTGGACCCCGGGTTACGCGGCGCTGATCTTTCTGATGTGGTGGATCATGATGATCGCCATGATGACTCCCAGCGCGGCGCCGGTACTGCTGTTGTATACGGCCATCAAGAAAGCCGGCGCCCGGCCTGGCCAAGCATCGGTGCTGGGCCTCCTGTTTCTGTGCGGCTATCTGCTGGCCTGGGCCGTTTTTTCATTTGCTGCCACGGCCTTGCAATGGTGGCTGGAAACAGCGGGACTGTCGGACGGGCCGATGATGTCGCTCAGCAGCCGCGCGCTTGGCGGCGTGTTGCTGCTGGCGGCCGGCGCCTATCAGTTTACCCCCAGCAAACACGCCTGCCTGCTTCATTGCCGTATGCCGGTACAATTTCTGACCGCGCATAACCGCACTGGGCTGGCCGGTGCTGTGCTGATGGGCGCCCATCACGGCGTTTTTTGCCTCGGCTGCTGCTGGGCATTGATGCTGCTGCTGTTCGCCGGCGGGATCATGAATCTCTACTGGATTACCGGCCTTGCGCTTTATGTGCTGGCAGAAAAACATGTGCCCAACCCGCGGCTGTTTACCTGTTCCACCGGCGGGCTTCTGATGCTGGCCGGCTGCTATGTCTTTGCTACGGCCTTCTGAGATCCGGCCGGCGCCTCCGCGGCAATCCAGGTGAACATCCACCTGCATTGCCGGTTTCTGACCATTCATTCGTTTTCTGAATGGCAATTCAAGAATCCGTGACGATGATACCGCACTTAGGCCCTAGCCATGCAAAAGGATTCGGCGAATGGACAACAAACTCCTGCTCATCATTCTGGATGGCGTGCCCTGGCGCAATTTCCGCCGCCTGTTCGGCAACCTCGAAGGCTGGGTCGACAGCGGCGATGCCCGGGTCTGGAAACTGCGTTCGGTGCTGCCGTCGATCTCGGCCAGCTGCTATGCCTCGATCCACACCGGCGTCGCGCCCGCCATCCATGGCTGCACTGGCAACGCCAATGTGTTCCGGCTGAAGGAAAAGGACGTGTTCTCCCAGGTGCGCGAAGCGGGCGGCGTCACCGGCGCCGTGGCGCACAGCTACTGGTCGTCGTTCTTCAACCGTCATCCTTTCGACTACGTGCGCGACATCGAATACGACGAGCCGGAAAGCAAGACCATCAACCATGGCCGTTTTCACTCCATGACCGGCTACGGCAAGGACAACCAGATGACCCCGTCGGATGTCGACCTGTTCGGCACGCTGACCAATCTCTGCCTGCGCTTTGGACTGGACTACGGGATGCTGCACACCTGCACCCTGGACAGCATGGGCCACCGGTTCTTCCACGACTGCCACGAAATGGATCACGCCTGTTTCGTGATGGATGAAATGCTGGCCCCTTTCATCACCCGCTGGCGCGACCTGGGGTATGAGGTGATCGTCACTGCCGACCACGGCCAGGACGAACGCGGCCATCACGGCGGCCGTGGCGCCCTGCAGCAGGAAACAGCACTCTACTACTTTGGCCCGGCCGAAGGCCCCGATCATGACGCAGTGATCGACCAGCGCCAGCTGGCGCCCACTCTCCTCAAGCGGCTGGGCGCGCCGGTTGCGGACAGCATGAAGGCAGAACCGTTCCTGAAATAACGCGGCCGCGGCGGCTTTGTGCTAGACTGCAGCTCAGCCGCCGTATTCGAATGACAGGAATGATTGCCATGAAGTCCTTTGCTGTTGCGCTGTGCCTGCTGGCGCCCCCGGTCCTGGCCAGCGATGCCTGCCACGACCTTTGGTTCACCAGGAACGCTGTCATCGACCGTGCCGGGTACTGTTTCGGCTCCCCGCTGGGGCGGGCTGTGTTCAACAACGGCGATTGCATCGGAAAATCCGTCTCATTGCCGCCGCATGCCGAACGGATGGTGGCATTGGTCAAGGAGATGGAGGCGCGCTTTGGCTGCCGGGTGAACAACAAGCAGACCTATCTGGACCTGGACGATCTGTTCCTCAGGCAGCAGCTGTGGGACCTTCCTGTGCGCGACGAATTTGAAAGCGCCTGCCTGGGCTGGCTGGGTCCGGTGACCGGCCTGCGGGCGGGGCACCGGCCGCAGGCCCCGCTGGTCGGACAGATCGTTGCCGGGGACTATGTCAGCTACTCGCATATCCCGGTGGGCAGCTGGACCTATGTCACAACCTCCGGCCCGGACTGGCAGGCAATCAGCGGCGGCTGGCTGGATACATCCCTGGTTCAGGAGCAATGCCGGGAGGTTGCCGGCTAGGGCGCCGCGTCATCGTAGCTCCAGATCCCCTGCCCCAGCGCCTCGATCGCAACCGAGATCCGCTCAAAACTGTCCCGCGCCCGGCCCACGGTGTGGCGCGCGCGCAGGTATCCGTGGATCAGGCCCGGCTCGTTGATCCAATGCGCCTTGCCGCCGGCCTCCAGGATACGGTCGCGGTAATCGCGGGAGTCATCGCGCACCGGGTCGCAATCAGCCGTCACCAGCACGGTCGGCGGCAGGCCTGAAAAATCGCTGTCGGCAAGCGGAGTCAACCGCGGATCATTTTCCGGCGCCGCGCCATCGGTGCGGATATCCATGTAATACAGCACATCCTCGCGGGTCAGCATCGGCGCCTGGGCGTGTTCGATATAAGACCCCCGGTTCACATCGCCGCCAAAGGCGCCATAGATCAGCACCTGCCCCAGAATTGCCTCCGTCCGGCCACGCGCGTAATGGGAAACCGCGGCGCACAGGTTCGCACCGGCACTGTCACCCGCCAGGACAATACCCTTGCCGTAAGCCGCCTCCACCCATTCCAAAGCGGTCCAGGCATCCTCGAAACTGGCCGGGTGCTTGTGTTCCGGCGCCAGGCGGTAATCCACGGCCACCACCCGGTAGCCGGTCTGGGCGCAGATCTCGGCGCAGACATCGTCGTGGCTGTCGAGCCCGCCGACCACAAATCCGCCGCCATGGCAGAACAGCACCGTGCGGGTCGGATCGCCTGCGGTGTAGACGCGGACCGGCACGCCATTGGCCGAACTGCCGGTGACCGCCACAACATCCGGGCGCGGCGCCCGGAACTCGCGTGCCATGGAATCGTAAATCCGGCGCTGTTCCTCGATGGACATTTCCACGGCGTCATCAGGGTACAGCTCGCCGGTCTTCTGGATAAAGTCCCAGGTCTCCTCGTCGATCAGCCGTTCGTAATCCATCCGCGAGCCTCCCTGCGTGCCTGTTTTTCAGAGCCTAGGCAGAGATTCCCGCAAATGGAATGCCTGAATGAAAAAGCGCCCCTGAGGGCGCCCTTTATCTCACGCCTGCCGGCCGGTTCAGGCCGCCGCCGGCTCCCAGGGCCGGGTGAAGCTGTCCAGAACACCCGCAATTTCTGGCTCCGTACTGCCATTGGCCGCCACCTGGGCCACCAGACCGCGCTTCTTGTCGTCGGTCACGCTGACAACGCGCGCGGCCAGCCCGGCCTTTTCAAGCGCGCCATTGTAAACTCGGATGATCGCGTGTTTGCGCAGATCCGGCTTGAAGACTTTGCCCACGGCGGTCTTAGGCAGCTCCTCCAGCACTGTCAGATGCTTGGGGATCGCCGCGCGCTCATGCACGTGGATCTTGCAGTAGTCCAGCAGCTCCGCCTCGCTGACCGAGGCGCCTGCGACCAGTTCGACAAAGGCGCAAGGCAGCTCACCCGAATGGGCATCCGGCTGGCCGATAGCGCCGGCGAAAGCCACCGCTTCATGCCCCAGCAGCGCTTCTTCGATCTCAGCCGGGTCGATATTGTGGCCGCCGCGGATGATCAGATCTTTGGCACGGCCGGTGATCCACAGATAGCCATCCTCGTCAATCCGCCCCAGGTCGCCGCTGCGCAGGTATTTGCCCTGATAGTAAAGGTCCACGTTTTTGTCGGCTTCGGTATAGGTATTGCCGGGGTAGACGCCGGGGTTCGAGATACAGATTTCCCCGACATCATCCACACCGCATTCCAGCGGGCCGCCGGAGGTCTGCTTGACAATCCGCACATCCGTGTAGGGGAGCGGGATCCCGACCGACCCAACTTTTTTCTCGCCGCCTGGCGGGTTGCAGGAAACCAGGCAGGTTGCCTCGGTCAACCCGTAACCTTCTACAATGGTCACGCCTGAAGCCGCCTCAAACCGCTTGAACAGCTCCATCGGCATCGGCGCCGAGCCGGAAAACGCAGTTTTCACCGAGGAGATGTCAGCGTCCACTTCGCGCTGCATCAGCGCCGAAACAGCTGTGGGCACAGTGATGATAAAAGTGATTTTCCAGCGCTCGATCAGCTTCCAGAAGTTGTCGAATACCCCCTCGCCCCGGTAGCCCTGCGGCGTCGGGAACACCACATGCGCCCCCGAGGATACGGCCGCCATTATGATCACATGCACCGCAAAGACGTGAAACAGCGGCAGCGGACACATAATGTTGTCTTCTTCGGTGAAGAGCAGCGTGTGCCCCAGCCAGCCGTTATAAATCAGGCCCGAGTATTTGTGCTGCGCCACCTTGGGCATCCCGGTTGTGCCGCCGGTGTGGAAATAGCAGGCAACCCGGTCGCCTTTGCTGTCGGCGAAATTCAACGTGGCGGGCTGTTTCGCCATCTCCTTGGAAAAATTCAGGTAATCCGCATGGGCCGCCTTGGCCTGATTGTCCAGTTTGGGCCGGATCAGCGGCACGATCCAGGATTTCGGCGGCGTCAGATAGCGGTTCAGGTCCACCTCCAGCACCGTATTCACCCCGGGCGCATGGCGCACCGCCTCGGCCACCTTCTGCGCCACATCGGTCTTGGGGAAGGGCCGCAGGGTCACCACCACCTTGGCCTTGGTCTCCCGCAGGATCGAGGCGATCTGTTCCGGCTCCAGCAGCGGGTTGATCGGGTTCACAATTCCGGCCACCGCGCCGCCCAGCATGGTCACCAGTGTTTCGTTGCAGTTGGGCAGCACATAGGCGACCACATCCTGCTCGCCGATCCCCAGCGCGCGGAACATGTTGGCCGCCTGGCTCACCTGATCCTTCAGAGTGCTCCAGGTCAGGGTTTCCGCCTTATCCTGGGGGCCGGAAAAAATCTGATAGCTCACCGCCTTGCTGTTCGGGTATCTGCCCGCAGTCCGTGACAGCAGCCCGTACAGCGTGGCCGGCAGATCCCGCGCCTCATACGGCATTTCGTTCTGCAGCGCGTCGCGGTCCGCGACTCCGGAAAATCCCATAAATGTCCTCCCTGTTCCCCCAATAAAAGGGGGGTCTATTTTCGCCAGACTATTGCAAACGCGCCATTGCGCAAGCGCCGGCGCTGGGTCACGCCAAGGCAGTTTACGGCATGACGTGGCGCCATTTTGCGGCCCGTTGCAGCTTTCTGAGCAAAAAACACCCCGGACCCGGTGAGGGGTGCGGGGTGCGGGGTGTTTGGCAGAATTCGGCGTCTACTCCGCCGCCAGCCCTTCGGTGAACTGCAGTTTGGCCAGACGCGCATAAAGCCCGCCCTGCGCCACCAGTTCATCATGGGTGCCGGTGGCCACGATCCGGCCCTGATCCATCACCACAATCCGGTCGGCCTTTTTGACAGTCGCCAGACGGTGCGCCACGATCAGGGTGGTCCGGCCCTGGCTCAGCTCGTCCACCGCGGCCTGCACCAGACGCTCGCTTTCGGCATCCAGTGCCGAGGTCGCCTCGTCCAGCAGCAGCACCGGTGCATCGCGCAGGATAGCACGGGCGATGGCAATCCGCTGCTTCTGACCGCCCGACAGCATCACCCCGCGCTCGCCGACAAAGCTGTCATAGCCTTCAGGCAGTTTCGAGATGAAGCCATGCGCGGCGGCGGTCTGGGCTGCAGCCTCAACTTCGGCATCCGAGGCCTCAGGACGGCCAAAGCGGATGTTCTCGCGGGCCGAGGCGGCGAAAATCACCGGATCCTGCGGCACCAGCGCGATGTGGCGGCGGAACTCATCCCGCTGCAGTGCAGTCAGCGCGACGCCGTCCAGTTTCACCGCGCCCTGGTTCGGGTCATAAAACCTTTGCAGCAGCTGAATAATGGTGGTCTTGCCCGCCCCGGACGGGCCGACAAAGGCCACAGTCTCGCCC
>NZ_JAXMOX010000027.1:0-31560 GCF_034669605.1 Leisingera sp. | reverse complement strand
TCAGGTCCTTCAGATACAGCGTGCGCACGTCGATCTCGCTGATCGGCCCGGCTATGGCGCCAGCAGTGGCATAGCGCCCGCCGCGCCGTAAAACATCCATAAAAGCCGGCCATTGTTCCCCGGCTACCAGATCGATCACCACGTCGATGCTACCCTCGCCCAGTTCCGCGCGCAGATCGGTGTTGCGGTCGACAACGCGGTCGGCACCAAGCGCCAGCACCTCGTCCGCCTTGGCAGCTGAGGACAGCGCAATCACCGTCGCACCGCGGCGCTTGGCCAGCTGCACGGCGGCAGAACCCACCCCGCCGGACGCGCCTGAGATCAGCACGGTTTCGGCGCCCAGCCCGACCCGGTGCAGCATGTTCTCCGCCGTGGAATACGCGCAGGGGATCGAGGCCAGCTCTGCATCCGACCAGTCGCAGTTCACCGCATGGGTCTCGCGCGCCGGCGCCACTGCGAACTGGGCAAACCCCCCGTCGCATTCGCTGCCGAAGGTCCAGCACTCATAGGGCCGGTAGTCCACATATGTCCGCAGCATGTTGCGCACCAGAACCCGTTCGCCAATGCGGGCGGGGTCGACCCCCTCCCCCACCGCCGCGATGTATCCGCAGGCGTCAGCGCCCTGAATGCGGGGAAACTCCAGCGGCGAGCCGGACCAGCTGGCGTCGTCGTCGTCGACGCTGTTGGTATCGGCCTCCACCGCCTTGGAATACCAGCCGATGCGGGTGTTGATATCGGTGTTGTTGATACCCGCCGCCGCGACGCGGATCAGCACCTCGCCGGGCTTGGGCTGCGGCACCGGCACATCGGTGCGGTACTCCAGTTTCTCGATACCGCCGTGGCCGGTCAGCAGGACCGCCGCCATTGTGCTGGGGATCATGCCCATGCCTCCCTTGTATGAAATTCTTTGGCCGGCCCTCCCCTGCCGGCCAAACAGACCGCTGTCCCCGCGGGGACAGCCGCCTGAAACTGGTGTCAAAGCTCCAGCGGATGCGCCCGGTCCTGCGCTGCCAGCCGCCGGTTCAGCTCCCGGGCGTCCGGCAGCCCGGCCTCCAGCGCAAAGACAAAGGCGTGGGTCAGGTAGAAGCAGGCGGCATTGATATCGCCCGCGGCCTCGGCCCTGTCGCCGGCCAGCGTATAGAAGTGGACCAGCGCCGCGCTGTCTTTATCCTGATGCGCTTTCAGCAGCGCCTGGTCGAGTTCTGCGCGCTCCATGCCTCAGCCCTTCAGCGAGATCGCGATGTTCTTGGTGCGCACATAGTTATAAAGCGCCTCCAGCCCTTTTTCGCGGCCGAAACCCGACTTTCCGACACCGCCAAAGGGGGTGGAGATGCCGCCCGCGAACCATTCGTTCACAAACACCTGCCCCGCCCGCAGACGGTTGGCGACGCGATGCGCCCGCGCCAGATCGCGGGTGAACACACCGGCCACCAGCCCGAACTCGGTGCCGTTGGCCATGGCGATGGCCTCGGCTTCGGTGTCGAAGGGCGTGAAGCAGGTGACAGGGCCGAATATCTCCTCCTGCGCGACACGGGACGCGGGGTCCACATCCGCCAGAATGGTCGGCGCCATGAAGTAGCCCTCGCGCTCCAGCCGCGCGCCGCCGGACGCCGCGCGCGCGCCGCTTTGGCGGGCGGTTGCGGTCAGGGTTTCAATACCGTCGAGCTGGCGGGCCGAGATCACCGGCGTCAGGCCGGGATTGTCCAGACCGTGGCCGACGCTGAGGCCGTTTGCCAGAGCCGCCGCACGCTCAACCGCTTCCGCGTAGATCGAGCGGTGCACCAGCACCCGCGACATCGCCGAACAGACCTGGCCGGCGTTATAGAAAATGCCGCTCTGCAGGGAGGACATCAGCGTGTCGAGATTGGCGTCCTCGAACGCCACCGCAGCGGATTTGCCGCCCAATTCCATCAGCGCCGGGGTCACCGGGCTGGCCGCCGCGCGCAGGATCGCCTGGCCGGTCGGCACCGAGCCGGTGAAGACGATCTGATCCACCGCCGCGCTTTGCACCAGCCGCGCGCCGAGGTCAGCGCCGACGCCGTTCAGGATCGAGACCGTTCCTGCCGGGACTTCAGCGCGCTCCAGCGCGACACCCAGCATTGCCAGCGCCATCGGATCCAGCTCCGGCGATTTGATGATCACCGAATTGCCCGCTGCCATCGCAGGCGCCAGCGACCGCGCCGCAATCGACACCGGGAAGTTCCACGGCACGATCTGGGCGGAGACGCCGTAGGGCTCATAGACCGTGAAATCAGCGTAATCGGGGCCGAGCGGGATCGACTTGCCTTCGATCTTGTCTGCCATGCCGCCGTAGTATTCGAAATACTGCGCGGCTTCCTCGAATTCGTCATGCGCCGCGCTGAGGCTCTTGCCGCTTTCGCGGCACAGAAGCTCGGCGCCCTCATTCGCGATGCCGCGGATCTCGGCCGCGATGCGCTGCATCAGCTGGCCGCGTTTGGCGGGCTGCATCGCGGCCAGATCGCCGCGCTCGAAACTTGCCCGCGCCGCCTCCAGCGCCCGGGCCAGGGTTTCCTCGCCCGCCAGCGCGCAATCCGCCACATGGCTGCCGTTGCCAGGATCCTCGACCGCGATGCGTTTGCCGCCGTCGCCGTCCACCCAGGCGCCGGCCAGGAAATTTCTGGCCAGCCCGTCATTCAGAAAAGACGTCATGCCGCGCGGCCCTTGGCCACCTGACCGGCGACCCAGGCGTGGAAGTTGTGGGTCGGCCCGTCCATTGCCGGGGAGAACCGGCCGCCATCGAACAGCTCGCCATGGCGGCCCTTCTGCATGCCCTCAACGACAAAGATGTCTTCTTCGAACACGGTCTTCCACAGCTTGGCGTTCTCGTCGCGCAGGTCTTCCAGCTCCGGCGTGTCCTCGTTGGATTTCGCGTAGTAAAGCTCGATATGCTCGACGGTGCTTTCGGTGCTGACCGGCTCCAGAATGATCGCAAAGGCGTGGTCGCGCTGCACTCCCAGCAGCACGTTGGGATAGACGGCAATATATTCGCCGCCCTCGTCCCATTTGCTGCTGAGGCCTTGGAAGTCTGGAAACACCTCGCCGTCTTCGCCCTTCAACTGGCGATAGACCAGGGTGCCCTGACCGGAATAATGCCCCGGCACCTCGATGTTATAGTGGTCTTCCAGGCGGGAATAGCTGTTCAGCCCGGGATGCACCCACGGCAGGTGATAGCTTTCGCAGTAGTTTTCCACCGCCAGCTTCCAGTTGGTTTTGACTTCCAGCTGAAAACCGGAGCTTGCGCCGCCGTGATGCACCGGCTGTTCGAATTCCTTCCAGCGTTCCAGCAGGCCTGCGTGGGCGTCCTCGAACTCCGGCGCGGTGCCGTCGACATTCACAAACACCACGTCGCGCCAGACATAGGAGCGGATCCGCACCAGGCCCAGCTCCTCCAGCTTGATGTCCTCATGCTTGTTGTTGCCGGGGCCGCCGACATGCGGGGTGGAGACCAGGCGGCCGTTCAAGCCATAGCACCAGCTGTGATACGGGCAGCGGATGGCACCGCGGATCTTGCCGGGTTTTTCGACCAGGATCATGCCGCGGTGGCGGCAGGTGTTCTGAAACACGCCAACGGCGCCGTCGGTGTCGCGCACGATCAGCAGCGGCATGCCCAGAAAATCAACCGGCTTGGCATAGCCCGGTTCCGGCACATCCTTGCCAAAGCCGATGCCGGACCAGTTGGCAAACAGCACCGAGCGTTTCTCTTCGGCAAAGACGGCGGGATCGATGTAATGGGCATTCGGCAGGCCGTTGGCCACATTGACCGGAGCCATCACCGGGGCAAGCGTGTCATGCTTGTTCATCTGGGTCTCTCCTAACCTGACAAAAGATGTGCGCGTTGTGCGCCATTGAAGGCAGAGAGGGGATTCATTCAATATCAGAAAACTTCGCGCTGACCTTAGCTGGATTCACCCGAACCTTGACTGACCTCGTCAATCACCCAATTGCGAAGCAATCGGGCGGATTCCGACAGATCTGGGTCCGGCCTGCCCACCAGATGGAAGCCGTGGGGCGCCGCCAGCACATGCGGGCCGATCGGCACCAGATGGCCCGCGGCCAGCAGCGGGTTCAGCAGGCGCTGCCACTCCAGCGCCAGCCCGGTCCCGTCCTGCGCGGCCTGCAGGGCAACGGAATAGTTGTTGACCCGCACGCCCGGCGCGATGGGGCCGTCATAGCCCAGCTGCTGGAACCAATCGGTCCAGGTGGTCCAGCTTTTGTCATCGGATTCCAGGTGCAGCAGGCGCTGCCGGGCCAGGTCCTCCAGCGGGACACCGGTAAGTTTCGCCGCCAGTTCCGCATTGCCGACCGGCACCAGATGGTCGCGGTACAGCTCGGCCTGCTGCAGCCTTGTGTCACGTTCACGCCCGTAACGGATATAGAAATCCACGTCCGGCATGCTGCGCAACGGCCGGTCGTTGACGATCTGGTTGACGTTCACATCCGGATGCCGCCGCCAGAACCGCACCACCGAGGGCGACAGCCACAGCGAGGCCACGGCAGAGGTTGAGCCGATGGTCACGGTGTCGCCGGTATGGCGGTCGCGGATGGTCTTGAGGCTGAGGGATATCTTGGAAAAGGACGAGGCCAGCGTGTCAAACAGCGCCTCGCCTTCCTCGGTCAGCTCCACCCCGCGGTGTTTGCGCTGGAACAGCGGCACCTGCAGCTCCGCCTCCAGCGCCTTCACCTGATGGCTGACGGCGCCGGGGGTGACGGACAGCTCCTGCGCGGCGTTCTTGAAACTCAGATGCCGGGCGGCGGCCTCAAACGCGGCCAGGGTGGTCAGTGGCGGCAGGCGGTAATGACGGCGGGACATCTGCGGCTCCTGGCATCTGGTTCGGATGAACGGTCTTCATTTCAATACGGGAAATGCGCCTTTGAACGCCAGCCCGGAATTCGCGCAGGCGGTCCGTGCCCCGCGCCGGTTCGCAGCACAGCGCCGCCAGCCAGCTGCGCGGCGTGGTCAGCGGAACGGCGCCTGATCCGCCGCAAAGAAACTACCCGGGTGCGGCTCGGAGATTAGCGATATCGCGCCACGCATCCAGGGCGGCGCTGCGGAGCTCGCGAAATTCTGCGGATGTCATCTCGTGGCGGGGCAGGTGAAACAGGTTTGCAAGCGGATCGTGAATGAAGACGACGCGCTGCAAGTGCCGAGGCGACTTGTCGCCGAGCTTGCCAGCCGACAGACGGCGGATTGTTTTTGTGAATTCCCTTCCGAACTTTCCGGCCCAGGCCCGCACTGTCTGATGCGATACGATGATGCCGCGCTCGGCAAGAAGATCCCCAACCATCCGAAGGCTCAGCGGAAACCGGAAGTACAGCCAGACAGCGCAAACAATCACTTCGTGCGGAACAGAGCCGAATTGGGCGTTGCTGGCCCGAACCATCAGGGAGGGTTGAGCCAAAAGCCCGCCGATAGAGCGGCGCAAAGCGCCCCAATTTCCCGCCTGGCTCCAGTGTCGACCAGCCGTTTGCCCTCTTCGCCTTTGCTGAAGCTCCCGGCGGCCGATATGACGCGATCCGCCACGGCGCCAAGGTGAAGCCTGGCAAGAAACCCTCGCAGATGACTGTTGCCGAAATCTACGCCTGGATCGACCGCACGCCGGGCCAGCCCCATGCCACCGGAAACTTCCAGATCATACCTTCAACCTTGCCCAATCTGCAGAAGCGTCTCGGCCTGCCTGACGGAACCCGCTTCAGCCAGGGAACGCAGAACCGGATGGCCGCGCTTCTGATCTCGGACGCCGGGCATCAGGGGTGCGAGGCTGGCCGGATCTCGCGTTTTACGTTCATGGGCACGCCCGGCTCAGCCGGACCGCGATCTACGCCGTTGCTGCCGAACTACGCACGCTGCTGTCGGAGGCGGTCGAGATCCCGGCTGGCCGCTTGGGGGTCGAACTTTCCGCGCTCACCGATCAGAACAAGCGCACAGCCCGTGTCCTGATCGGACGTGGCCGGCGAAAGGGCGGCGCGGTTGCCGGCAAGTTGAAAGAGCATGCGGCCCTTTCCGTCGCCAAAGTCAAGAAAGCCCTTGCAGCGCAGGAGATCCCCCGCAAGCCGTGACATGGTCACCTGAAAGGCGGACAGATCCAGCACGCCCTCATGGGTCCATTCGAGATGGACGAACCTGCCGTCATCCTGAGCATGCGGCCCCACCCTGCCCCTCCGGCGGTCGTCCTCAATAAACAACGCGGCAAGCGGCAAAGGCTCATCTGCCGAAAAGACATGCTTCTTGCCCTGAACGGCCAGTGCATGTCGTGCCGCCGACACCTCCTGAGGGGCGCATTCCGCTGTCTTGGACAGGATCATCACATCCGATCCCCGCAATTGCGCCCGCCACAATGGGTCATCCTTGCGGTCCGGCATGTCCGGCGTATCCACGACGCCGATCACGGTCTCAAGCCTCGCTTGAGCCCAGATGACCGGATCCATCAGCGACTGGACAATACCCGCCGGGTCCGAGACGCCGCTTGCCTCGATCACGATCAGTTCGGGACGGGGCGTGCGCGACAAAACCAATTTCAAGACCCGTATGAGATCGCCCTGCAACGAACAGCAGATGCAGCCGTTCTTCAGGCCGATGACCCCTTCGGCGGCTTCGTCCAGCAGGGCGGCGTCGATATTGATCGAGCCGAAATCGTTGACGATGGCCGTGATCCGCAGCCCGTGATCCCCCAGCAGCAGACTGTTGATGAACGTGGTCTTGCCCGCGCCCAAAAAGCCCGTGACGAGAAGGACCGGAACGCTCCCCGGAACGCTCACCGGATCGGGCGCCGGATCGGGCGGCCAGGGGCGGCGTCGCGGTCAAGCATCCCGTCGGATATGACGAATTCACCCCCGACGAGCAGATGCCGAACCCCTTCGGACGGCCTGTTCATCGCGGTGAAATCGGCCCTGTCCGTCAGCGTTCCGAGATCGAAAACCACGATATCGGCATCGCACCCCTCTTGCAGCCGCACCTTGCGCGCGATCTGCGGGGCACAGCCCTCGATCACCTTGCCGGGCAGGATCGTGCATTTGGCCAGCGCGTCCATCAGCGGCATGGTTTCGCGTTCACGCACATGTTCGCGCAGGAAACGCGTGAAAGTTCCCGAAGATCGCGGATGCGCCGAGAGATGATCGGGCAGCGGCCATTCGAGCCCCTCGTATATCCGGCCCGACCCGTCGATCCAGGGCATCGCGTCGGATGCGATGGACCCGCCGGGATAGGTGACCGACAAATCCAGCAGTCGCCGATCTTCGTCATTCGCGTCCACGTCGAGGAAATGCCACATCACGAGGTCCGAGGGCGACTCTTCGCGGGCGGCGAGCATGTCCTCGCGATCGGTGAACCGGTGGTGGTTGTGGATCAGTTCGATGTTCGTATACGCGCTGCCCGTGCGCTTGGTGAAATCGGGATCCATGAAGAATCCTGCGCTGACCACGGTGGCCCCCGTGCCATAGGGATAGGCCTCGGTCGTGACCGGCAGGCCCTGGGCCTGCGCCTTGGCGATCAGTCCGACAACGCGCTCGATATCCATCAGAGAGGTCGAATTCAGATGGCAGATATGCATATGCGCCCCGGTGGCACCCGCCAGACCGATCAGACGGACATAGCTGTCGACCGAGCTTTGCGGGTCGATATTGCTGAGATACGCGATGTGGGTAAAGGTGGGCGTGCCGTATTCAAAGGCCAGGTCGCAGATTTCGGCCATTTCCTTCACCCCGGCGCCAGGTGCATAGCCGTTGGGAAGGCCGATGCCGATTGCCCCCTCGTCCAACCCTTGCCGGACATGCGCGACGATCTCGCGCGTCCGGACCTCGCCTGCGGCCTCGTCGGACCAGCGCATGTCCTCGGATCCCGCCCCCATCTGGTCGATCGGATGCACATTGGCGTCGAGTTCGATGGCGCCGAAGGCCGCCTTGCGCCCGAAGATCCACGCCGCCGCCGCGCCATAGTTCAATGCACGCGGCACCTTGGCCTGCCGGTCGTACCATTCCGCGACGGGCAGCGCGCCAACCTCCAGTTCCAGCGTAGTGGTCACACCGTCGAACGCCTGCATCCGGTCTGCGGCGACGGATTGGCCATGGGCATGCAGGTCCAGGAACCCCGGCGCAACAATCAGCCCCGTGGCGTCGATCTCTCGCGTGGCGCGGCCTTGGACCTGCCCTATCCGGGCGATGGAGCCGCCCGAGATCGCAAGGTCGCAGATCGCATCGAACCTGGTTTCGGGATCCATCACCCGGCCATTCCGCAATATTATGTCATATGTGTCAGTCATTGCGCGGCACTCTCTCTGGCAAAGGGGTTATCGACCTTGGGCCAGTAATTCCCGTCGCGCCTAGTAAAGGGGACGATGGTGAAATCCGGTGTGATCGCCCCCGGTGTGCCCAGGTGGATGACTTCGGCCGCGATCGGGGCGAACCCGTCATAGAAATGCTGGGACGATTTCACGACCACATATTTCATGCCGGACAGATCGATGCCGAGATTGGTGAACGCCTCGGGGTGGAAGGTCTGGGTGCGCCGGGTGTTGACCACCAGATGTACACCCTCCGCCTCAAGCCAGACGCAGGTGCCCATGTTCATCTCGGCGCGTCCAAGATGCTGCACCGCGTTCTCGACGATCGCGCGCACGGTTACCGTCAGGTCCACCGGATCGCCTGACATCGGCCCGATCTTACCTCCGATGCGCACCGCCATCTCGGCGCCCACGCCCGCATCCACGCACATCCCGACCAGCACCGGGTCCCAAAAGGCGGCAAAGGCGATATCCCTGAGCCCGCGCGCCAGCGCCGCGCGCAGCACAAAGGTGGAATCCGACGGCGCGCCTCCGCCCGCATTATCCGCGAAATCGGCCAGAACGATCGGCGCGGCATTCAGTGCCTCCGCCAGGTCGAGCCCCTCATCCATGCTGGGAAAACGGCGCAGCTCACCGCGCATCTCCCACAGTTCCCGGCCCAGCTCTTCGGCGTGGCGCGCGGCCAGTGCCGCGTCCCCGTCGCTGATGACCAGCGTCCGGGTACCGCTGCGCGGGTTGTCCCCCCACGGAAAGCCATGCACCAGCGATACCGACAGGATACCGTCCGTTCCCTCTATCGCGGACATGCGGTCAACATAGCCGCGGACCGGCTCGAACGGCGTGTGGTACATCGCCATCATCCGGCAATCGTAATCGCGCATGACCGGGGCGACCTTTCCCTCGGCGGCATCAGCGCAGAGAGTGAACAACTCCTCCGCGCGCTCTACCACGTCGATATGCGGATATTCCTTGTAGCAGATGATCGCCGTCGCGTTCTCGAGCATCATTTCAGTCAGGTGGCAATGCGGGTCGAGTTCCAGCCCGACTTTGACATCCGGCCCGGCGATCTCACGGATACGGGCCATCATGTCGCCTTCACAATCATCGTAGCCTTGGGCGATCATCGCACCGTGCATCGACATCAGCACCACGTCCACCGGCATTGCCGCGCGCAAATCGCAGAGGATATCATCGCGCATCGTCTCGTATACCGACCGCACCGTCGGACCAGCCGGTTGCGCATAAGTGCTGAGCCCTTCGGCGACCTCCCAACCACGTGCTTCGGCCATAGTGCGCCAGCGGGAGACGGCGGCCGCGTAAAGGCCCGCTTCGCCCTGCGAGGCGCTCTTGGTATGAAGATGTTCCTTGAACCCGCTCCAACCGGTGGGGATGGGCGAAAAGGAATTGGTTTCCGTCGCAAGCGACGCCATGAAAAGTTTCATTTATCGTCCCCGAGATTTGCCAGTCCGATAACGATATCCGCGACGACGTGGACCAGGGTCACCGCAAAGGCCAGCGGGATCGCGATGCCGAAGACAATCATCGGCAGATCCATGGTTTCAGTCTGCCGTCCAGCCAGACGCGCCAGGTATCCCCGCGCCGGGTCACCGCCGGGGCCAAGCAGACTGAACCACAGGATCGGCAGGATGAAGCACAGCACGCCGAAGGAGCGGATCAGCAACAACGCCAGCCCCCGCACCCCGGCAATTTGCACGGCATCCGGAAACAGCGTGGGATCGCGCCGGAACCGATAGGCACAGGACGCCCCCAGCAGCCCGCCCCACACCATCGAAAACCGCGCTAGCTCCTCGGTCCAGATCGGAGGCTGATGCAGAAGGTAGCGGGCGAACACCTGCCAAACCGCGGCAGCCAGCATGACCGCGACAGCAAGCACTGCGCCCACCAGTACCACCCGGTTCAGACCCCAGGAAAGTCGATGCATCCTGTCCGCGATCGCCCGCATGGATCAACGCCCCACCGCTGCGTTCCAGGCTTCCAGCGCGCCTTCGGGCATGTCCATCGTCTCATAGATCGGACGGCTCGCTTCGCGGAACTTGGCGCGCTCTTCGTCCGGCAGCTCAATCACCTCGATGCCCGCTTCCTCCAGTTGCCGGAGCACGGCGGAATCGTCCGAAACGAGATCGCGGTTGGCTTTGTTGGCTTTCGCGACGGCCTCGTGGACGACCTTGCGCTCTTCTTCCGACAGACCCTGGTACCAATCTTCCGACGCGATGGCGACGCGGACGGACGCGTTCATCTGGGCGTTAGTGAAATAATTGATGAACGCCGTATGCCCATAGGTGAGCGGCACGAAGGCCGGGTTGATATACCCGCCCGCAACGCCCGTTTGCAGCGCATTCGGCACCTCGGACCAGGAGACGATCGTGCCTTTCGAACCCCAGTTCTCGAAAGTGTTGATCTGGACCTCGTCCAGCGCGCGCATGCGCACTCCCTTCATGTCGTCAAAGGTGCGGATCGGCACCTCGATGGTAAAGATGCCCGACGGCGTGCCGGTCATCACGACATCCAGAATGCGCACCCCTTTCGGCGTGGTGCCCTCGTTGATCTTGTCGAGCATTCCACCTTCGTAGAGCGCTTTGTCGAGTTGCTCGATGTCATCGAAGAAATAGGGCATCGATGCACCAAAGATCGTTCCGTCGAGAGTGCCCGCCGATTTGGCATCCGACATCGAAACCTCGAGCAGCCCCTGGCTCGCCTGGTCGAGACGCTCGGCCTCTTCACCCAGGGAATTGCGTTCATATTCCACCGCATCCATGCCATTGGCCTTGAGATGCTCGGCGAAGGTGTGAGCCCACATGTAGGTTCCGGATTTCTCGAGATCCGGCGGGCTGTCGAGGGCGATCTTGACCTCGGCCACGGCCGGCAGCCCAAGCGTCACCGCAACCGCGGAGGCCGTGAGGATTTGCATCAGTTTCATGTCGGTTTCCTTCCCTGTTGATTGGATGTCGCATCAATTCCACAGACCCAGTGCCCGAGGCAGCCAGAGGCTAATTTCGGGGGTGGACACCAGGATGCCCAGAACGACGATTTCCGCGATGATGAACGGTGCCACGGCCCTGGCCAGTTTCCAATAATTGACCCCGGTGACCGTCGAGACGATCAGCAGGCACCCCCCCAGCGGCGGCGAAACCAGCCCGATGCACAGGTTGAAGCAGATCACGATTCCCAGGTGAACCGGGTCCGCCCCGTTGGCCAGCGCCACAGGCGCCAGAAGCGGCACCAGAAGCGCGAGGGCGACAGGTACATCCATGACCATGCCCGCGAATATGAACAGAATGTTCATCACAATCAGGAACCCGACCGGCCCCAGCCCCAGGCTTTCGACCAGCCCGGCAACCGCCTGCGGGATCCGCTCCAGCGCGGCCAGGTGGCCGAAGGCCGCGACCGCGCAGAGGATCATGAAGATCGACCCGGTCAGGATCGCCGTGCGCAAGAAGCTCTCCCAGATATCCTCACGCGTCAGCGGCGAGTAGAAGAAGGACGCTAAGGAAGCGGCCAGCACCGCGACCCCTGCCGCCTCGGTCGGCGTCATCCATCCCAGCACGATCCCGCCCACGATAATTATCGGCAGGCAAAGTGCCGGCAGAGCGACAAAGATCGCGGGCAGGAGCGGCGGCGCCTCCCCCTTCTCCACGCGCGGATGATCTTCGCGCCAGGCATACCAGCCATTGACGACAAACAGCGCGCCGGCCAGGAGCAGGCCGGGCAGGATACCCGCTACGAACAGCGCCGCGACTGAGGTCTGCATCAGCGCGCCATAGAAAATCAGAATGTTCGTAGGCGGCACGATCGGCCCGATGATCGTCGACGCCGCAGTGATGGCGCCGGCATATTCCGCCGTATAGCCGCGCTCGCGCATCGCCGGAACCAGCGTGTTGGATAACGCCGCCGCATCGGCAACGGCGGACCCGGAAATGCCCGCGAAGAAAACAGAGGTCATGATGTTCACATGCCCCAGGCCGCCGCGCAGCCTCCCGATCATCGCCATTGACAGGTCGATCAGAGATTTCGTCACTCCGCCCCGGTTCATCAACTCGCCCGCCAGGATGAACAGCGGCATCGCCAGAAGCGAGAAGATGCTGATTTGCGAGAAGACCTTTTGCGGCAACACGGCGAGATAGCGCCCGTTGTCGGTCAGGATGAAGGTGAGCACCGCCGCGCCGCCGATCACATAGGCAAGCGCCAGCCCTGAGGCCAGAAGTGCGATCACCACGACGGGAACAAGCCATATCATGCCGTGCTCTCCATCCGGCCGGGGGCGATGTGTTCGCACACCAGCCCCTGATCCGCGATATGCCCCGGAATGTCCCGTCCCTGTATCAATGCCGCCGCCAGGTCGGCCGCGGCGGGGGCGGACTGGATACCGTATCCCCCCTGCCCCGCCATCCAAAAGAACCCTGGCACCACCTGCGAAAAGCCGATCACCGGCTCCTTGTCGGGCACAAAGCTGCGCAGGCCCGCCCATTTGTTGTCGATACGCCGGATATCGAGATCAAAGGCAGTCATGATCCGGTCGGCGCAGATCGCCACGTCGATCTCTTCAGGCTGGGCATCGCAGGGATCCGTCGGCGTCTCGTCGGCAGGCGAGATCAGCAGGCGGCCCGCGTCGGGTTTGAGATAGAAATTTTCTTGCACGTCGATGGTGATGGGCGCGTCTCGGCGGGTAAATCCATCCGGCTCGGCCACGACCATCGCAGTCCGTCGTTTGGGCACCAGCCCGATGGTCTCGGCCCCGGCAAGTTGGCCGATTTTCTCGGCCCAAGCCCCGGCAGCGTTCACAATTAGCGGCGCCCGAACGGTCCCGCCTTTCGTCCGAACACTCCACCCGTCGCCATCGCGGGTCAGGTCCTGCACCGGCGCATCGGTCACTAGGGTTCCGCCGCGCGCCTTGAAAAGCCGCAGAAACCCCTGGTGGAGCGCCGCGACGTCGATATCCTGCCCGCCCCGGTCCAGCATTCCCGCAGCGGCATAGCCGTCTCTCAACAAGGGTTGATGGTCTTTCAACGCGACCGGATTCAGCACATCGACCCGGGTTTCCCCAGAAACCGAGGCGACAAGCGCATCAAGCGCGCCGAGCTGGTCGCGCCGCGCGATCACCAAGATCTCGCGGGGGGTAAAAAGCGGGGCATCCGCGAACCCGTCCGGCGTGTCATCGAAGAAGCCGCGCGAGGCGCGCGTCAGGGCTCGGACGCCTTCCGGTCCATAGCTGGGGGCATAGACCGCCGCCGAGCGTCCGGTCGTATGATAACCCGGCTGCCTCTCCATCTCGATCACCACCACCTTCATTGACTGCGCCAAAACCGCAGCCACCGAGGCGCCGGCGATACCCGCGCCGATGACGATTACATCTGCTGAACTGGGGCGGTCCGACATAAGGCGTGAACCCTTCCGTTTCGTTTCCGTGGCTGCAACGCTATCGGAGGTTTTTCTAAAAGCAACAATTTTTTTTCTTATACGAAAATATTTTCCATTCTCTGGAAGGCTTGGTAGAATCGTCCGGCAACGAAGGAGGTTCACACATCCATGACCACGGCCCAGGATCTGGGGGCACGCCTCAGACATTTACGCAAGACCCGCCAACTGACGCTCAGCGGGCTCGCGTCCCTGTCCGGCGTCGCGGTTTCCACCATCTCGAAAATCGAGAACGGCGCCCTCTCCCCCACGCTGGACAAGGTGCTGCGCCTGGCAGAAGGGCTCGGCCTTACGATCGGGCAGTTGATTGGGGACGAAGAGAGCGAGGACAGCCCACCCAACAGCCGTTTCGCCCCGTCGCGCGAGGGCGATGGCGTCGTCATCGACACGGAGAACTACGTGTACCGGTACTTGTGCCCGGAACTGACCAACAAGCGGATGGTGCCCATCCACGCGCACTTAAAGGCCTCATCCATCAGGGAATTCGGACCTCTCGAACGTCACGGCGGAGAGGAATTCCTGATTGTCATGGATGGCGAAGTCGTGGTGCATTCGGAATTCTACGCGCCCGTCACCCTTAAACGCGGCGAGAGCATCTATCTCGACAGCACGATGGGCCATGCCTATGTCAGCGCCGGAGAGAGCGACGCCGAGGTCTTCTGCATCTGCACCGAACCCCAGCGCCTGGAAAAAACCGGCGAGGCCGGGCCGCCTCAGCCCGGCTGATGGACGAGGAATTCGATCTCGACCACTGCGCGCGGCACCGTCAGCGCCCCGCGCACGGCTGATCGGGCCGGCGGATGCAACGGGAAATAGCTGCCGAACGTGGTGTGAGGGTCAGTCGAGAAGCCATCCGGCAATGGGTGCACCGCTTTGGTGGACATTTCGCCGATTGCATCAAACGAGACAGGCCTGGAGCGGTTGACAGGTCCAAGTCTCAATCTGCTCAGTCACGCCAGAACAATTTGGCACTCCCCCCAGTGCTCTTGGATGGCGCCTTAGGGGTGGACATTAGGTGCGCGCGGTCGCGCATCTTCAGCCCCGCGGCATGAGAGCTTCAGTTTCCAGGGAGTGCGCAAAGCTTCGGTCAAAGTCCCTGGCAAGTCCGGGTCGGTGACAGACCGTGGCCCGGGCCGAGACACAAACCCTTGCGCTTCAAGCAAGGCCTCAGCATCCGCTTCAGTGCGTCTGGCATGACAGTTTCTGTCACGCCGGCACATTCAACCGGTCTAGCAGACCCGGAGCATCGGTTTTCAGTTGTCGGGAGACCACATTCGATACCGCCCCTGCCGGCGCCCACCGGTAACAATCTGCCCTGACCCTGAAACATCCGCAATAGTGTCCTCTGACACAGGCGCTTATCCAGAAAAGCCCCTGGCATCAGAGATGCCGGGGGCGCTACTTAGTGAGCGATTGGCTGAAGGTTCAGCCTATACTTTCACCTCACTTGCCTGACCAGAGGCTGAGTTGCCGGAGACGAAGCCTTCGGTCACCTCGTCGCTCGGACGGGTCATAAGGCTGACGCCGACAAATAGCAGGGTCGACACTGGCAGACCCAAAATGCCGGCATTGTAACCAAACAGCTTGTTTCCGGTCAGATACATCACGATCACGAAGAGACCGCCGCCTGCGATGGACACCAATGCACCGGCTGCCGTGCCGCGCTTCCAGAAGAAGGCACCGACGATCGCAGGCACAGTCACCACCAGACCCGCCGAGGCCGCAACCGACAGGATCGAAATCAAGCTCAGCTCGAGTGCTGCAAAACCGAGGGCGAGGACAGAGATCACCGGGATCACCAGCTTTCCGATCCACAGCTGACGGTGATCGGACTGATCGCCGCTCACGTTGCCATAGACGTCGCGCGCCAGCATGGACGACAGTGTCAGCAGGATCGAGTCGATGGTAGAAACAGCCGCCGCGAGGATACCAACCATCACGATCACGCCCAGCACCGGCGGAACAAAGTCAGAGGCCAACAGCACCGAGGTCGCTAGGTCTGCGCGCTCAAGTTCCGGGAAGGCGACGAAGGCAGAGAAGCCCCAGATCACCGACACCAGCGTGTAGATCAGCCCGAAGCAGAGAAAGATCAGCAGCATACGGCGCAGCGCAGCCTTGGATTCCGGCATGAACAGACGCTGGCTCACCTGCGGGTTGGAGATCGAAAAGAAGAACCACGGAATGGTCAGACCGATGAAGGTCTGCAGACTGAACAGCCCCGTCCCCGGCACCGTCAGCATCTCCGGTTTGCGTTCGGCCACGGTTGCGAACAGGCTTGTGAACCCGCCCAGTTCGCTCACCACCAGGATGGCGACGATGGAGGAGGCAACGATCATCACAAGCGCCTGCAGGCTGTCGGTCCACATGACCGAACGGATACCCGCAACGTATGAGAAAAAGATCGCAAGCGCGGTCGCGATCAGGAGCCCGGTCCCAAAGGAGATCGCCCCGTCGGACATGCCGGACACCAGATATCCCACACCGGAGAGTTGAACCGCGGAATAGGGAATCAGAAAGATACAGCTGACAATCGCCGCTGCGATCGCAACCCAGCGGCTGCCATAGCGGGCCCCCAGCATCTCGGACGGGGTTACGAAACCGTATTTCTTGCCCGCGGCCCAGAAGCGCGGACCGAAGATGGCAACCAGCGAGACGCCGGCGAAGTAGACGATCTCAAACCCGAGCGCGCCGACGCCGCCCTTGTAGGTCAGGCCCGCAAGGCCGACCATCATGAACGCGGAGTAGGTGGTGGCGGAATAGCTCAGCGCCGAGACCACGCCGCCCATGCTGCGACCGCCAAGGAAATAGTCCGACATGGTGGTGGATTTACCGGCCCGCGACAGGATCGCGACGATGATGGAGATCACCACATAGGCGGCGATGCCATACCAGATCAATGACTGGCTCATTCCTCATCCTCCTTGAAAGACGCGGTTGCCATCGCGTTCAGAATGATGATGGCCACACCCGCAAGGGTCCAGAAAAGAAAGGCTCCGGTCCAGCTCGGCGTGTCACCGAGCAGGCCGTAAGGCACGGCGTAACAGGCCAGAATGACCAGCCCCACCAGCCACAGGGATACTGTACGTAGCATTAGTCTGCGCTCCCGTTGGATTGTTGAGTTATCTCTGAAATCGGGTGCTTTGGCGCACCACTTGTTCTTTTTTTCGTGCCGTACCAGGCCTGCGGGTGCGGACACCCGCAGATGCCACCGCTCAGTCAAGGCTGTCGAGCCAGTTCTCGATGTCATCAGCATCGGTGACGTCGGCATATTTCTGGTTCATGTCGTAGAGGTTCGCGTCATGCGGCGCTTGGGCGCGGTCGGCGCAGCAATCGGCGGGCACCAGAACGTTGAAGCCGGACTGCACCGCATCGACCACCGTCGCCCGGACACAGCCGGATGTCGTCGCCCCCGCCACCACCACAGTATCCACCCCTGCCCCGGTCAGAAGCCCCGCCAGGTTGGTGCCGTGAAAGGCCGATGCCCCGTGTTTCACGATCACCGGGTCGGCGGGGGTGATCCCCGTGGCCGTGTCGATCTCCACCAGGCGGCTGCCGGCCTGCAGCGCCGCCATGCCCGCCGCCTTTTTCAGCCAGGGCAGCGCCTCGCGTTCCCAGGGCTGATAGGCGATGGTGGTATAGATCACCGGCAGCCCCATCGCGCGGGCCTTGTCGGTCAGCCTGCGGGTGGCCGCAATCTGCACCGACATATCGGCCGCGGTCGGGTATTGCGTATCGGTGAACCCGTAGGAGAAATCCACTACCACGATGGCCGGTTTGCTGCCGCGGGCGACCTTTTGGCCAAAGCCCGCATCTGAATAAACCTGTTGCTGGGACATGCTGCGCTCCTCCTGCCCGGCCTCAGCCGCGCTCCATTTGCATTTCCTTCACCACCAGATCGCCATCAATCACGATCGGCTCGTCATCGAGGAACAGCGAACAGCCGCGCATCGGAATGTCGAGATGGCAGGCGGTGTCGTTCGGCCCGCCCAGCTCGTTGTTGGGGCCGGTGGAGAACATCACGTTGCCATAGAAGCTGCGCGGCTCCATGCCCATGCCGCCGGGGAATTCGCCCGGTGTCATGCCGTGCCATTTGGCGTTGGGGTTCATGCCCCAGCCCACGTGGCTCATGCCCATGCCGCGCGGATCGTTGAAGGCCTCCATGTAGGATTTGACCAGCTCCGCATCGAGACCGCCGCGGATGTCGGTGATCCAGCCCTTCTCGATGGTATAGGTGATCGGGTCGCGCACATACATGTTCTGCGGCAGCAGCACATCGCCCGGCGCGACCACGATGGTTCCGTCGACACCGTCATCATCGCCGCCGGTGAAGACAAAGCCCGAAGGCCAGTGGTCCCAGCGGCCCGGGGTGTCGGTGCAGGCGTATTCGGCCACGGTTTCATAGGTGTTGAGCTTGTAGGTCACATCGGTGCCATGCGGCGAGGTGATCCGCATCACCTTGGCGCGCGCCAGATACTCGGCGCCGATCTCGACCTTCTCGCGCAGCTCCTGGCTGGGCAGCATCCGCGCCAGCAGCTCCGGCGGTTCCACCGCGGTCAGGATGCGGGTGCCCGCGTCCTGAATGGCGAATTGCTCGGGCGAGAACAGCAGGAAGATGCAGTCGATCAGCATGTCGCAGTTCTTCAGTGCCTCAACCGCGTCGGGCATCGCCGCCAGTCCGGTCTGGCCCACGGCCCAGGCCCCGGCTACTGGCGGCGCCGGCAGACGCATATGATACATGTTAGCGCCCAGGATGCGCCCGGCGGCCATGAAGGCATCGGCATAATCCAGGCGCTCGTTGCCTTGGGTAAGCACAACCAGACGCTCGTCCTTCTGCACGCCGGACATTTTCAGCTGATGCAGGCAGATCTCGGTAAAGCTCTGATGGTCCATCATGTTTCTCCCTAATGTCGTATTTTGTTATGCGGTGAAGTCGAGAACGGCAGCCAAGAACCCCTCAAGATCGTCCCAGGGGATCATGTGGCCCGCGCCGGGCACGATCCGCTGTTCGATCTTCGGGTTCAACTCAGCCACTTCGGCCTGATCATCCGCATCCACAACGGTGGCACCGCCCGCGATCACCAGCCGGGCCGGTTTGTCGATCCTGGGGATGTCCTGATGGATGTCATCGGTGTGAAAGCCGTCAAATGCGGTGCGGATCGCACCCCAGTGGCAGGTATGCAGCCACTCGGCGCGCAGCGCCAGCTGCTCGTCGCTCCAGGTCGGGCAATAGGCGCGCATGTCCTCTGCCGAACAGCCCTTGGCGGCCATCACGATGCTGTCGCCATACCACGGCCATTTCGACGGGTAGGCGCGGCGCATCGGGCCGCTCATCGGCGGATCGACCAGGATATGCCCGGCAAAGGGTTCCGCATCGCGGGCATTGGCTCGGATCGCGACCCGCGCGCCCATCGAATGGCCCATGACAATGGGGTTATTCATCTGCCGCGCCAGCGCAAGCGCATCATCGGCCAGCGCGTCCAGCGTGTAGTCGAGATCGCCCGTCTCAGACAGACCGCGGCCGCGCACGTCCAGCACGTGAACGTCGAACCGCTCGGCCAGCCGTTCAGCGACAAAGCCCCAGGTGATCGCGGGCGAGGTGATGCCCGGAATGATGAGGAGTTCCGGCGCGCCTTCCGGTCCGGCGTAGCGGATCAGGTGCTGGCGGATGCCGTTGGCGTGAATATTGTATCCTTTGATCATGGTCTGCTCCCTCAATACGCGCCGGACAGCAGGGTGCCGCCGCCGGGAACGCGGGTGTCGAGATCCAGCGCCTTCAGCATCTGCCAGGTGGTTGCGATGGCCGCGGTCAGAACCGGCTTGCCGACCTGCGCCTCGACGGTGGAAACCGCGGGCAGCGACGGCATCTGCACACAGGCCGACAGAACAACTGCGTCCACATCGCTGGTGTCCATTTCAGACACGATGCCGGGCAGGTTCATCGGGTCATGCGCCGCCACGGCGAGGTTGTCGGAAATCTCCAGCGCCCGCCAGGTCACCACTTCGATGCCTTCGTTGCGAATATACTCCACCACCATTTCGGTCAGCGGCTTCATGTAGGGCGCGACCACCGCGACCTTCTTGGCGCCGATCGCCTTGATCCCCTCGACCAGCGCACCAGCGGAGGTCACCACCGGGGCTTCGGCGTCGTTGTCACGGGCCACCCCGTGCAGACGCTCCTGCGATACACGGTGATAGCCATGGCCCATCGACATGATTGCCACAAGGCAGGCATAGCCCATCACATCAACCTTGGCATCCGACAGTTCCAGCGCACAGCGGTCGCTGTCGGCATCCATCGCCGCCAGCTCTTCCTTGGTCACATGTTTCATCCGCATCCGCGACGAATGGAAGGTGAACCGTTCCGGTGCGATGGCCTCCCGCGCACGCAGCAGCGCCGGAATTTCGGTCTCCATCGTGATGTTGGAACTGGGGACGATCTGGCCGATCCGATAGGGTTTCATGTCCTGCACCTGTTTGTGTACCAATTAATTCCTGTGTAGTTTTTTGTTCGTATAGAAACAAGTTTAAAAAATGCATCTTTTGTGAATCTAAGGATTTTCAACAACTTACCGATTCAACATATGTGAGAAATCAGCCGCAAACGGCCGCAAATAGCCTGGGGGCGACTCATTCCTCACTGCGGTGGAGCGGCTGTCCTCGCGGCCGCCGAGCCGAAGCGAATCGGCTAGCGTGAACGGGCTGGCTCCGCCCAGAAAGCCTGGCTGCGCGCCTGCACTTGAAGGTTTCGGGTGAATGCGCGCCGCCGCGGCACGGTAATGACACGTCCAGCACGCGCCACGGCGCCCGTGGCCACAACAGTCAACGGCACCAAGTTAGAGACACGCGCCCGTAAAGCCCGACCAACGGCCCGCTTCGCCTTTAGTTCCCTAGCAGAGCTTGGCCAGCAAGCGCAAAAAGGTCTCGCTTTCGCGTTTGGTCAGCGGCGCCAGTGTCGCCTCGGTAATTCCCATCACCACCGGCAATGCCTCTTGAATGAGGGCGCGTCCCTTCGCGGTCGACTGCAGCATGTAGCGGCGCTTGTCCTCGGTATCGCGTTCGGTAGTGACCAGTCCCTGTGCCTGCAGCCGCGAAACGACGCCCTTGGTGGTTGCCGCGTCCATCGCCACCAGCCGCCCCAGCGCGTTCTGCGAAATTGGCCCGGTCATCTGCACCAGCCGGAACAGCATCGAAAACTGGGTTGCGGTCAGCCCCCCGATCATACGGTCCGTGAAAATGGTCTGATGCCGCTGATAGGCCTTACGCAGCAAGAAACCGATCTGCTCGTCCAGCACGTATTCCGGCGCGAAACGCTCTCTCTGTTCAGAAGTTTCGTCGTGGCTCCGGGATGCCATATGCTGGTCTCTCCAATGTTCTCTTCCAGTCTAACCGTTTACATGGCTCAGCCGCAGAGGCAACCTTGCCATGCGGATCTGAATATCTGCGGGCCAATTATCCCCTATTTTCAGACTGCCTGTATGCACACATCTTAACCATTTCCGGAATGACGCGCGTCAAGCGGGCAAAAAAGCAGGCAGTCAGCCATTGCACAGCGCGCAAAAATTTGTTTGTATACATCCAAAAATGCACCTGGAATGCAGCTTTGATCCGGGAAATGCTGCAACGGCAATGGAGGTCGCTGAATGGCTGGCGCGTCAAAAACACTGCATCTGACGGTCAATGGCACAGACCATGAACTGTCTTTGGATCCGCACCGAACGCTTCTTGACATCCTGCGCAGCGAGCTGGGCCTGACGGGGCCGAAGTACGGCTGCGGCATGGCTCAGTGCGGGGCGTGCACGGTGCTGGTCGACGGCGCCCCTGCGCGGGCCTGCGTAATGCGGGCAGGCAAGGTTGGCAGGCGCGAGATCATCACTTTGGAAGGTCTTGCCGACCGCAAAACCGGCGATTTACATCCTGTTCAGGCGGGATTCGTGGCGGAAGAAGGCGCGCAGTGCGGCTATTGCCTCAACGGTATGGTGATGAGCGCCGTGGCTCTGCTGCAACAAGAACCTCATCCGGATGAAGCGCGCATCAGAGCAGCTCTGGCCCACAACCTTTGCCGGTGCGGCACCCACAAGGAAATCATTGCTTCCGTCCTGCACGCAGCACGGCTGATGGCCGCCAAGCCGGCACAGCCCGAAGCGGTGCCTGCATCAGAGACTGAGACCGCAAAGGCCTGTTCCGCATGACTGATACTCCCTTTGGAAGCCTTTCGATCCACAGCGACACCGGTTCTGGACGCCAGATCTTCGTGACCTTCGACAGCACCGGCGTGCTCACTGCCTTCAACGGGCATGTGGACCTCGGCACCGGCATCCAGACCGCCCTGGCACAGATCGTTGCCGAGGAAGCCGAGCTGCCGCTCTCCCGCGTAAAGGTCATCCTTGGCGACACCGCCCGCACTCCCGATCAGGGGCCGACCATCGCATCAGAAACCATACAGATTACCGCCGTGCCCCTGCGTGCCGCGGCGGCCCAGCTGCGGCAAGAACTCACCCGGCGCGGCGCGCGCCGCCTGAACGCCCCTGAAGAAGGCGTTGACTTGCAAGACGGCAGGATCCGCTGGAAGGACACGGCGGTTGCCTTTGAAGCACTGCTGGAGGGCCGCGAGGAAACCCTCCTCCTAGATCTCTCCACCCCAGTAAAATCGCCCGGCGACTACACCATTGTCGGCCAGAAGACCGCCCGGCGGGATCTGCCCGGAAAGGTAACAGGCCAGCACACCTACATTCACGATGTCGACGTGCCCGGAATGGTTCACGGCCATGTGGTCCGCCCGCCCTACACAGGCAGAGACAGCGGACCATTTATTGGCACCAGCCTGATCGGCTGTGACGAGGAGGCCGTGCACCACATGCCCGGTTTCCTCGCAGTCGTTCGGCAGGGCGACTTCCTGGGTGTTGTCGCCAACCGCGCCGATCAGGCGCAGGCCATCGCCGAGGCGCTTCCGGTCCAGTGGCGTCAACCGCCCGCGGCACCAGACCTCAGCGACTTGCGGCATGCGATCCGCAATCAGCCCGCGACCCCCCGCGCGCTCGACCGTTCAGGCGACTTTGACCAGGGCATGACAGAGGCCCAGACCACCCTCTCGCGCACCTATGTCTGGCCCTATCATTTGCATGGCTCCATCGGGCCTTCCTGTGCGGTGGCGGACTGGAACAACGGCGCGCCTGTCGTCTGGTCCGGCAGCCAGAACCCGCATATGCTGCGCGGCGACCTCGCGACCCTGACCGGCCTTGCACCCGAAAAAATCGAAATCCGGCGATATCAGGCGGCGGGCTGCTATGGCCGCAACTGCGCCGATGACGTCTGCGGTGATGCGCTGCTGATGGCGCGCGCCCTGGGCCGGCCCGTGCGGGTGCAGCTAACCCGGTCTCAGGAACATCTGTGGGAGCCAAAGGGCGCAGCCCAGCTGATGGACATTTCCGGCGGTCTCAAGGATGGTGCGCTGCACGCCTACAGCCTTGACACCTGGTATCCGTCGAACCGCGGTCCCAACCTGGCGCTGCTCCTGACGGGAGCCGTCTCCCCCGAGCCGCGCCCCTCGGACATGGGCGACCGTACCACCGTGCCGCCCTACCGCATCCCTCACAAGCGGATCACCGTGCACGACATGGCACCGATCGTCCGCGCTGCCTGGATGCGCGGCGTCTCCGCCCTGCCCAACACCTTTGCCCACGAAAGTTTCATCGACGAAATGGCCCATGAGGCGGGCGAGGATCCGGTCGCCTTCCGCCTGCACCACATAGACGACCTCCGCGCCGCCGATCTGATCCGGCGCACCGCCGAAGCCGCCGGCTGGGATGCCCGCGAAAAACCCCGGCTGCGCCGTGAGGGGCGGATGGCCTATGGCACCGGCTTCGCCTATGCCACCTACGTGCACGGGCCCTTCCCCGGCACGGCTGCTGCAGCCGCAGCCTGGGTCTGCGACGTGGCCATCGACATGGATACTGGCGAGGTCACCCTGACACGGGTCTTCGTCGGACAGGACCAGGGCCTGGTTATCAATCCCGACGGAGTGCGCCACCAGATCCACGGCAACGTAAACCAGACCGCAGGCCGGGTGCTGCGCGAAGAGGTGAGCTTTGACGAGATCACGGTGACGCCGCAAAGCTGGGCCAATTACCCGCTCATGACCGTCCCCGAGGTGCCAGAGATCGAGACCATGCTGGTCGAGCGCCCGGACGAGCCCGCCCTCGGGGTGGGTGAAAGCGCCGCGGTGCCCTCGGCCGCCGCGATCGCAAATGCGATTTTCGACGCCACCGGAGTGCGGATGCGCGAGGCACCCTTTACGCCGGAAAAAATGCGTGACGCCCTCGGAATTGCGCCGCGTGATATGGCCGTGCCCGCCCTGGCCTGCCAGCCCCCTGCGCGAAAACGGCGCAAACCGCGCGCGCTGGCCGTGGCGGCAGCTCTTGGCGGCGCACTGACCGCCGGCGCCATCGCACTGCCGTTGGCGCGCGCGATCCCCGCAGGCTCCGCTCCTGGCGCGGCCAGCTTCTCGGCGGAACTGCTGGAACGCGGTGCGCAGGTCTTTGCCGCCGGCAACTGCGCCACCTGCCACACTGCTGACGGGGGCACGCCCAATGCGGGCGGCCGTCCGGTCGAAACGCCCTTTGGCACCATATATACAACCAATCTGACCCCGGACCCGGAAACCGGCCTCGGTCAATGGAGCTTCGCCGCCTTTGACAGGGCAATGCGCCAGGGGATCAGCCGCGAGGGACACAACCTTTACCCGGCCTTTCCCTATACCTCCTTCGCCAGGATGAGCAGTGACGACATGTACGCGCTGTATGGTTACCTCCAGACGCTGCTGCCGGTGCAGTCAGAGACGCCAAGGGCGCAGATGATCTTCCCCGCCAACCTGCGCCCAGCCAATGCGGTCTGGAATGCGCTGTACCACCGGCCGACGGAAATCACCGGCGACCCGGCCCAATCCGAAGAGTGGAACCGGGGCCGCTATCTGGTGGAAAGCACGGGCCATTGCAGCGCCTGCCACACGCCGCGCAATGCGCTCGGCGCGGAAAAAACCGGCCCGGCGGCGCTATCCGGCGCAATGATCAAAGGCTGGTTCGCGCCTGCGCTCGCGGGTGAAGCGGCAGGTGCGCGCGGCTGGGACGTTGACAGCTTATATACCTATCTGCGTGATGGGGTTGCCCCCGGGCGCGCGGCCGCTTCCGGCCCGATGGCCGATGTGGTGGAAAGCCTCGCGGCGGTGCCGGATACCGATATTCGCGCCATGGCAACCTACCTCGCATCGTTGACCGAAGGCACCGCGGCCCCCGTCCCGGAACCTGTCCTGCCTGCAGCGCCGGATGCCACACACCGCCTTTTTGAAAGCGCCTGTGCCACCTGCCACGAACCGGCAATCACCGGGACGGTCACGGCAGCGCATATCCCGCTTGGCCAGTCCGTGGCCGTGCGCGCGCCCGCGCCCGAAGCCCTGCAAACGGTGATCCGCGACGGGCTGACCGCACCTCTCAGCCACGACCTTCGCGACATGCCGGCCTTCGGCGGCGAACTGAGTGAAGCGCAGATCGAATCACTCAGCGCCTATGTCCGCGCCCGCTATGCTCCGGACTTGCCGGACTGGAATTGATCGCGCCGCATTTATTTGTTCGCACAAGAACAAATAAGCTAACTCTCGATGCCGCCCTGTTTTCTGGAAAAAACAGGGCGGCTCGCATTTAAAGATGCATTTTTGCCATTGCATTCATCTGGACCGGATGCGAAATATTTGTTAGTATACAAACAATGTATTCCGTGACAGAGAGGAACTGAAATGCACTCGATCGAACAGGTGGACATCGCCGTTATCGGCGCGGGTCTCGGTGGCGCTGCGGCGATGGCGCTGCTGGATGGAGCGGGCTTCTCGGTACACACGTACGAGCAGGCGCCGGAATTCACCCGCCTTGGTGCGGGGATCCATATCGGCCCCAACGTGATGAAGGTGTTCCGCAAGATTGGGCTGGAAGACCGCCTGGCTTCCATCGGTTCGCACCCGGACTTCTGGTTTTCGCGCGACGGGACGACCGGAGACTATCTTTCCCGTATTGAACTCGGCGACTTTGCCAAGAAGGAATATGGCGCGCCCTATATCACCATTCACCGTGGTGACCTGCATGCCGAACAGATTGCGGCGCTGCCGCAGGACCGGCTGCATTTCGACCACCGGCTCACCGACATCACCGAGCGTGACAAAGATGTGCTGCTGACCTTTGCCAACGGCAAGAAGGTTGCGGCCAAACTGGTCATCGGGGCCGACGGCATCAACTCCGTGATCCGCGAAAAACTGCTCGGCGTCGAAAAGCCCCGCTTCTCCGGCTGGGTCGGGCATCGAGCGCTGGTCAACATGAATAAACTGCGGGCTTCCGGGCTTGACTTCGAACCCTGCGTCAAATGGTGGTGGGAACAGTCCCGTCATATCATGGCCTATGCGACCAAGGGCGACGGTTCCGAATACTACTATGTCACCGGCGTGCCGGTAGACGGCTGGGAGCATGAGGCCGGTTTCGTCGACAGCTCGCGCGAGGAGATGGAAGCGATCTTCGGCGGCTCGCATCCAATGGTGAACGCGTTGATCGACGCCACAGAGGAAGTCACCAAGTGGCCCTTCTGGAACCGTGATCCGCTGAACCTCTGGAGCCAGGGCCGCCTGTGCCTTCTGGGCGATGCCTGCCACCCGATGCGCCCGCACATGGCCCAAGGTGCCTGTATGGCGATTGAAGACGCCGCCGTACTGACCCGCAGCCTGGTGGAAACCGGCACCGATGACTACTCCACCGCTTTCAGCATTTATGAAAACACCCGCCGCGAACGGGCCACCAGGGTGCAGACTATTTCCAACGCGAACACATGGCTAAAGGAGCCGGAAGACCCGGCGTGGGTCTATGCCCACGACCCGTTAAGCGTTCAACTCGGCTAAGTGCCCTCCCCACTCTAGAGCTCGAATGAACGTGCGCGGCCATTCTCTCTGAATGGCCGCGTCTTTTGCTGCAACGGCTTTGCCTGGTTGCTGACGCCGCAGGAGGGGGGAGTTCTCGCGGCCATGCTGAACGGTGTTGTCACACAAACCTACCCACAATCGCTTGCGTTGCGATTTGGCCATAGCTGACAACGATGAACCCGCCGAACGTCAGCTACAAGCGCCACCGCTTTCCACGCCCTCGGGATCCGCTGGTGACACGCCACTTGCAACGGCCGTCCCAGTGTCATCAATGACGCAGACCGAAATCTCCTTCAGCGAAACGTCCAAACCGGCATAATAATTCATGGTCGTTCTCCTCACGGCATTTTCTCGTGAGGCCAACATACCGGACCTCGTTCGCCATCGGAGAGCGACCGCCGCAATCACACCATGTATGGAGTTCTCAGATCAAGTCCAATTCAGAACCACGTGCTCCAGGCACTGTGTCGCAAGCTGGTTTTCCTGATCTCGTCTCATCGACTGTTGCGCCCTACCTTCCGTTTGACCTTCCCACGCCTCCGGGATCAGATCGTTTACACGGCTCTAACGTGTAACAACCTGTCCCCGGTATTCTTCGCCATGTGCCATCAGCGCCCAGACGGTACGCGCCATTTTGTTGGCCAAAGCCACTCTGACCAACATGGGTGGCTTGCGCTCCAACATCCTTGCGAGCCAGGATCCCGGGACGGCTTCTTTTTGCTCGGCCCATCTAACCACGGCGCTGGCGCCAATAATGAGGAGGCGCCGCAACGTTCGGTTCCCCATCTTTGATGTGCGTCCCAGGCGCTGCTTGCCGCCAGTCGAATGCTGGAGTGGGGTTAAGCCTACCCATGCTACAAAATCGCGCCCCCGTCTGAATGTCGAAGGTGGTGGCGCAAGTGCAGCAAGCGCGGTCGCAATTATCGGGCCAACGCCTGGTATCGCGGTCAACCTCTGACATGTTTCATCTTCCTTGGCGCGCTGTACGATTTGCGCCTCCAGCTGTCTGATGCGGCCATTCAAAGCGTCAAGCGTATCGACAAAAATGCTCAGGAGAGGGCGGGGCATCTCCGGCAATTCAATGGTCCCGTCTTCGACTGCAGAAACAAGTTTACGGACGTGTGTTGGGCCTTTGGCAACCAAAAAAACCGAACTCGGACAGCTGGCCGCGTAAGGCATTGATGATCTGCGTCCGTTGCCGGACCAACAAATCCCGCGCTTTGAAAGCCAGGGCCGCAGCCTGATTGTCTTCGCTACGGACCTGCACAAACCGCATCGTTGGTCGCAGCGCTGCCTCGCAAATGGCTTCAGCGTCGATCAAATCACTCTTGCTGCGTTTCACAAACGGTTTGACATATTTGGGCGCGATCAAACGAACCGTGTGTCCAAGTGCTTCAAATTCTCGGCCCCAATAATGGCTCCCGGAACAAGCCTCCATCGCAATGGTGCACACTGGCAGTTCAGCAATGCACGACAGAAGTTTGTTGCGTCTGAGTTGTTTACGAAACACCACCTCGCCCGTGGAGCTGCAACCATGAAGTTGAATCACATTCTTCGCCAGATCTATGCCGACAAGGTCCAAATCCGCCATTTTGCTAACCTCCTGATGGCTTCCATCTCCAAAACCTATCAGATGAGAGATCAGGGGATGTCCATTCCATCAGAACCTATTCAACTGGTTCGGAATGTGGCTGGGTGATTTTGCCATAAAACTCCGGGCGGCGGTGTTTGGCGAAGTTGAACATGTTTTCTTTGCCGTCGCGGCACATTTCCATATCGCACTTGGCAATGATGAGTTCATCCTCAGTGGACATGGCCTGTGCAATGATCTCACCATATGGAGAGACAATGCACGAGCCGCCCATCAGATCCTGACCATCCTCGCATCCGGCTTTGGCGACAGAAACGACCCATGTGCTGTTCTGATAGGCTCCAGCCTGGACGCTCAGATGGTTATAGAACGCGCGCCGGTGAGGGGGCTCTGGATCTTTGGCATTATGGGCGGGCGTGTTATACCCAATCAGGACCAGCTCGACGTCTTGTAAGCCGAGCACGCGGAATGTTTCGGGCCAGCGCCGATCATTGCATATACACAGCCCCATTTTAACATTGTCGTGGTCCCAGACCTTGAAGCCGTAGTCGCCGGTTTCGAAATAGCGTTTCTCGAGATGCTGAAACGTCCTATTGGGATCGTATTCATCATGACCAGGCAGGTGGATTTTGCGGTATTTCGAAACGATTTCGCCTGAGCTGTTGATGATGATCGAGGTGTTGAAATGGCGCGTTCGGTCGTTGTCTTGGACCAGTTCCGCATAGCCGAAGCTGGCCATAAGCCCCAGCTTCTTGACCGCGTCGAAGAGCGGCTGAGTTTCAGGGCTTGGCATTTGCGTTTCATACCACTTGTCCAGTTCGGGGCCAGCCTCGATGAAATACCGCGGGAAGAAAGTTGTCAGCGTCAGTTCAGGAAAAACAACGAGTTCCGCACCGCGCGCTTTGGCTTCGGTAAGCAGGCGCACCATGCGCGCCACAACATCGGCGCGGCTGTCGCTAGGTTGAATTGCTCCCATTTGAGCCGCTGCGATGACCAAGCTGCGTTTGCCTTGAGCTAGTGCCGACATTGTTTCACCTCTATTTGTGCTGCTTGGCTTTACCATCTACAGATTTTAGTATTAAGTCCAATGCCATCAGGGGCCGATACCATTACATGAGGTAATAGATGCAAATCAGACAGCTCGAAATTTTTCGCGCGGTCATGCAGGCCGGTTCGACAAGCGGTGCCGCTGACTCCCTGAACATCTCTCAGCCTGCTGTCAGCCGGATGATCAAACACACAGAGGCTGTGCTTGCCATCAAGCTTTTCGAGCGTGTTGGAGGGCGGTTGCATGCGACCCCAGAGGCGCATCAATTGATGGAAGAGATTGAGCCCCTCTTCATATCTTTGGAAGGGGTGCGAGAGCGGATCAAGGACATCCAGTCCGGTGCAACAGGGAATCTGCGCATCGTGGCCACATCCAATATGGCCTCGACCGTCATCGCGCAGGGCCTTTCCCGTTTCTTCGACCATCGTGAAAAGTTCCAGATTTCGCTTCATGTGAAGCGCTGGGAGAATGTGATTGAATTCGTGGAGCGCGGTGTGGCCGATCTGGGTTTTGTTTTTTCGCCCAAAGAAATCCCCAGTCATTCACTGAACGCGCAGCCTGTCGGTATGGGACGTATGGTCTGCGTCATGCCGGAGGATCATCCGCTTGCGAGCCAGACTGTCATTCGCCCGTCCGATTTGCGCGGTCATCGTTTCGTCAAGCTCGAAACGGGCAGCCCGCTTGGCAGCTTGATTGACAAGAGTTTCCAGCAGTTCGAGGAGGATTTGCCCTTCACCGTCGAAACCCGCTATTGCCAAACCGCTTGTGATCTGACGCAGGCCATTTCCGGTGTGACAATTGTCGATGAATTGACGGCCCGCAGGAATCGTCAATATGGCTTGGTGATCCGCAGGTATATCCCGCAGATCAACCTGCTTGCGCATGTCATCTTTTCGAAGAATCGACCTGTGTCGATTGCAATGAAAAAGCTGATCTCCCAAGTCGAAGCGTCATTTCTCGATTACACCATGGCCGGACCGCCTGAAACGCCTTAGACCTTGTCCAGTTCGATGATCGCATCGAGCATGACTTGCGCCGCGATGGCGCAATCTTCGGGCTCTGCCCATTCTTCGGGCGTATGGCTGCGCCCGTCGCGACAGGGCAGGAAGATCATACCTATTGGGCCGATTTGGGAGATGAACACTCCATCATGCCCCGCACCGCTGGGCATTCGCATGCTGGGCAAGCCGCGATCCTGCGCTACGGTTTCTACGGCATCAACGATCCTTTTGTCACAGGGTGCGGCGGCGGCGGTGCTCAGGTTCTCGCATGTGACCTTGATCCCTTCAGCAGGGAATTTCTCAAGCAAGCCAGCAACCGTGACGTCAAGAAAGCGGTCCAGCTTATCGGCGAGGGGGGCGCGGGCTTCGAGGATCATCTGGACTTCACCTGGAACCGCATTGGCCGCATTGGGGCGCACGTCCATCCATCCGACCGTCGCGACCAGTGGGTTTTCAGGCGTAGTGATTTTGTTGGCAGCTTCCGAGACAGCGGCGATAAATTCGCCTGCCGCTACAAGAGCGTCGCGGCGCAGGTCCATCGGTGTTGCGCCGGCGTGATCTGTCTGGCCCACTAGGCAAATACGCTGACGGCGAATGGCGGCGATCCCAGTCACCACACCCACAGGCACCTTAGCCGCTTCCAGTGCGCGAGCCTGTTCGATATGAACTTCGAGATAGGCTGCGATGGCATCCTTGCCTCGGGCAACGCGCGAGAGGGCTTCTGGGTCACCGCCGACATATGCAAGCCCTTCGGCCAGCGTCATGCCATCGGGACGCGTCATCTCCAGCATCTCCGGGGTGAGCGCGCCGACAAGGGCGCGGCTGCCCACGCAGGACAAACCGAATTCGCTGGGTTCTTCGGCGAGAAAATCCACGACCTCCAGCGGATGGCGCGTGATGAGGCTAGCCTCATGCAGCGTCTGCGCCACCTCGAGCGCACAAAGCACGCCCAAGACGCCATCAAAGCGGCCGCCTGATGGCACGGTATCGCTGTGCGAGCCCATCATCAACGGTGCAAGATTGCCAGAGCTGCCTTCGCGCCGTCCGATCAGGTTGCCACCCGCATCTATCTCGACTTCGAGACCAGCCTTGGCAAAAGCGCCTTGGAGCCAAGCGCGGCCCTCAAGGAATTTGGGCGTGAAAGAACGTCTTGTCCAAGCCTGATGCTCTTCCGTGATTGCGGCCAGCGCCATCAGGTTTTGCCATAGGCGATCCGCGTTGATGCTTGGTTTTGCGGTCAT
>NZ_JAXMOX010000026.1:0-31735 GCF_034669605.1 Leisingera sp. | reverse complement strand
CCTGCGCGCTGCCAACCCGCTGGGTGCCGGCGGCAGCGGCAAGGGCTTTACCAAGGCCGATCGCTCCCGTTTTCTGGACGCGCTGGAACGGGAGCTCCGGGCGGCCAAGGCGGGCTGAGCGCAGGTCAAGGCTCCGCGCAGCGGACCGCGCGGCAGCGCGGCAGCGCGGCTTGGCCTTTAGGCTTGATCAGGCCGCCGCACACCCGGGAAACTGCTGAACCTCCCCGCCCTGCCCCCGGCGTACTGCGGCGTACTGCGGCGGAAAATTGCATCTTTCCGCCCCCCGCCCCATTGCCCGCTTGAACCAAATCCGCCACTGATCAAGGCCAGCACAAAGGGGGGACATAAATGAGCGCAGAGATAAAGATCAGCGTTCCCGGCCTGTTCGCAGCCGCCGGCGCCGGCATTGCCTTTTCCGTCATCGACATGACCTTCAAGTTCCTGTCCGGCGACTACCCGCTCTATGAGGTGGTGCTGTTCCGCTCAGTGGTGGCGCTCGGCGTGATGCTCGCTGTGATCCTGCCGCTGGAAGGCGGCTATCACCAGCTGCGCACCCACCAGCCGAAACTGCATTTCGCCCGCTGCCTTGCGGTGCTGTTTGCCAATATCTGCTTTTTCACCGGTCTTGCCATCCTGCCGCTGGCCGAAGCCGTGGCGATTGCCTTTGCCACGCCCTTGATCGTCACCGCCCTGTCGGCACTGTTTCTGGGCGAACGGCCGGGCCCGTGGCGCTGGGGCGCGGTCGCCACCGGCTTCCTCGGCGTTCTGATCATCATGCGCCCCGGTCCCGGCACCTTCCAGGCCGCGGCGCTGCTGCCCGCGCTCGGCGCCTGCGGCTATGCCACGCTGCATGTGCTGACCCGCCGCGCCGGCAGCGTGGAATCCGGCGCGACCATGGCCTTTTTCCCGATGCTGGGCTTTCTGATCGTCAGCGCGCTGGCCGGGATCCTGTTCGGCAACGGCCGCTTTGCGGATGGCGGCAGCCCGGCGCTGGACTTTATCCTGCGCGCCTGGATCTGGCCCGCCCCCGAAGACTGGCCCTATCTGATCGGCGTCGGCCTGGCCGGCTCCATCGGCGGCTATCTGGTGACCCAGGCCTACCGCATGAACGAGGCCGCCCTCGCCGCCCCGTTTGAATATATCGCCATGCCGATGTCGGTGCTCTGGGGCGTGCTGATCTTCAACGAATGGCCTGACCCGGCGGTCTGGGCCGGCAGCAGCCTGATCATCGCCTCCGGTCTGGTTTCGGTCTGGCGCGAGACCCGCCGCAACCGCCCCGTCCCGCGGCCCCGCCCGCGCGCAGAAGGATAACCCGCATGCCCATTGATGCCGTCGTCTTTGACATTGGCCGGGTGCTGATCGAATGGGAGCCTGAGCGTTTCTATGACAGCCGTATCGGCCCGGCCCGGCGCAGGCAGCTGTTTGCAGAGGTTCCGCTGCATGCCGTCAACCTGGAGATCGACCGCGGCGCGCCGTTCCGCGGCAGCGTCTATGCGCTGGCGGACGCCCACCCCGCCTGGGCCGAAGAAATCCGCTGGTGGCATGATTGCTGGCTGCAGATGGTGCCAGGCGCCATCGCGCATTCTGTCCGGCTGATGCAGGCGCTGCAGGCCAAGGACATCCCGGTCTTCGCGCTCAGCAACTTCGGCACCGAGCCCTTTGAGACCGCCTGCGGGACCTACTCTTTCCTGCGTGGCTTCGACCACACATGTGTCTCCGCACATCTGAAATGCATCAAGCCAGAGCCGGAAATCTATGCCATTCTGGAACGCGGAACCGGGGTTGCTCCGGAGAACCTGCTGTTCACCGACGACCGCCCCGAAAACATCGAGGCCGCGCGCCTGCGCGGCTGGCAGACCCATCTGTTCACCACCCCCGGCCCTTTCGCCGCACGGCTGGTGCAGGAGCGGCTGCTGACAGAACAAGAGGCCGCCTGACCCGGCCCGCAACAGACACAGGATAAGGCACGGATGAGCATTCCATACATTGGCTTCGAAGTGGGCGAGGCGCTGCTCGATTGGGTCGGCTTTGCAGAGGCGCTGGCCGCCAGCCACGATCTGCCCAAGGCGGAAATCGGCGACACCTTCCTCTACCGCGATCCCGACACGCTGCTCAGCCGGTCCGCCTGGATCGACGGGCTGGGGCTGGCGGTGAAAACCGCCAACATCTTCCCGCGCAACCCGGACGCCGGCAAGCCGATGATCAACGGCTCTGTCTGCCTCTACTCCGATCAGGACGGCACCCCCGAGGCGCTGGTGGATTTCCACCTGGTCACCAAATGGAAAACCGCGGGCGACAGCCTGCTTGGCGCGCTGCGGCTGGCCGACCCGGACGCGCAGGAGGTGCTGATCGTGGGCGCCGGCACCGTCGGCGCCTCGCTGATCGAGGCCTTCGGCGCCGGTTTCCCGCAGGCGCAGATCCGGGTCTGGAACCGCACCGCCGCCAAGGCGCAGGAGCTTTGCGCCCAGTACCCCGGCACCCGGCACGCCGCCGATCTGGAACCGGCGGTGCGCGGCGCTGACATCATCGTCACTTGCACCATGTCATCGCAGCCGGTGATCAAGGGGGAATGGCTGCGCCCCGGCCAGCACCTCAACCTGATCGGCGCCTACCGCCCCGACATGCGCGAGGCCGATGACGCAGCACTGAAACGCGCGCAAATCTACTGCGACAGTTTCGACACCACATTGGACCACATCGGCGAATTCAAGACCCCGCTGGAACAGGGCATCATCCAGCGCAGCGACGTGCTGGCCGATTTCTACAGCCTCGGCCGGTTCCCCGCCTTCGGTGCGGACCGGATCACCCTGTTCAAAAACGGCGGCGGCGCCCATCTGGATCTGATGACCAGCCACCACATCCTGCAGAAATGGAAAGCCGCAGCATGAGCTGGCTGACGGCACTGATTGCCGCCATCCTGATCCTGATCCTTTTTCCGCTGCTGCGGGAACAGCTGCGCAAACCGATGAATGCCAAGGCCCGGCAATCCGCCCCCGGCAGTTTTGCCCGGCTCTCCGGCGGGCTGACCCACTACCGCTGGAACGGACCGTTGCGCGGCCCCGTCGCGGTCTGCGTCCACGGCCTCACCACGCCGTCTTTTGTCTGGGACGGGGTGGCGCAGGGGCTGGCCGCCATGGGCTACCGGGTGCTGAGCTACGATCTGTACGGCCGCGGCTACTCGGACCGCCCCGCGGGCCTGCAGGACCGGGCCTTCTTCACCTCCCAGCTCGAAGAGCTGCTGGCGGATCAGGAGGTTGACGATGATATCACCCTGATCGGCTATTCCATGGGCGGCGCCATCGCCACCGCCTTTGCCGCCGCCAGCCCCGGCCGCCTGCGCGAGCTGATCCTGCTGGCCCCTGCCGGTTTCGGCACCAGCCCGGGCCGCCTGACACGGATGATCCGCCAGATCCCGGGCCTTGGCGACTGGCTGATGCACGCGCTCTTCCCCGCCCTGCACATCCGCGGCACCAACGCCGAACGCAAACTGCCCTCCTCGGTCCCCGGCATCACCGATCTGCAGCAAAGGGAGCTGGCCTGCCGCGGCTACATCCCGGCCGTGCTGTCCTCGCTGCGCGGAATCCTGAACGAGGATTTCACCGAAGACCACCGCCGCCTGCACAGCCACGGGGTGCCGGTGATGGCGATCTGGGGCCAGGAGGACGCGGTGATCCCGCCGAATTCACCGGGCCGCCTGGCCGAACACGCCCGCTCGATCCGGCAGGAGGAAATCCCCGGCGCCGGCCACGGCCTGCCCTATACCCACACCGGGGAAGTGCTGCAGATCATCGCTCAAAACCACCGCCGCGGCCTGCTCTGATCCGCCCTGCCGTTTTCATCTTTCGAAAAATACTCCGGGGTCCGGCATTGCTGCCCCGCGGTGGACCGCCGGCCTTACCCGGCTGCCGGGGCCGCCGGGGCCGCCGCCCGCAGCGGCCGCTCCTTCACCGGCAGATGCACAATCGCGCTGAAGGCGCCGATGCCCACGCCGATCCACCAGACCGTCGTGTAATCACCGTAGATGTCATACATCCGCCCGCCCAGCCAGACGCCCAGGAAACTGCCCAGCTGGTGGCTGAAGAAGACAATCCCGTACAGCGTTCCCATATAGCGCAAGCCATAGATATGCGCGACCAGCCCCGAGGTCAGCGGCACCGTCGCCAGCCACAGCGACCCCATCACGACTGAAAAGATGATCACGCTCAGCGGCGTGATGGGAAAAATGATAAACGCCGCCGCCGCGATGGTCCGCCCGGTATAGATCGCCGCCAGCAGGTATTTCTTGGAATACCGCTTGCCCAGGTACCCCGCCAGCAAAGTGCCGCCCACATTGGCCGCGCCAATGAGCGAGATCGCCACCGCCCCCAGCGCCGAGGTTGAAGTGATGCCGATGGAATACAGCGCCCCGCCCGGCAGGATCGGCCCGCACATCTCGGTGACAAAAGCCGGAAAATGCGCGGTGACAAAAGCCAGCTGATAGCCGCAGCTGAAAAAGCCCAGGAAGATCAGCGTATAGGACGGATCCTTGAACGCCTTGATCAGGATCGCCCCCATGCTCTCTTCCAGTTCGGCCCGGCCGGCCGTCTCCGGTGCGCGCATCAGCGGCAGCGTCGCAATCAGCGCCAGCACCACACCGGCAAAGATCAGGAAAATCATCTGCCAGGGCAGGAAGCCCAGCATCCACTCCGCCGCCGGCGCGCCGAAAATCTGGCCCGCAGAGCCCGCCGCGGTGACAACCGCCAGCGACATCGACCGGTTCTCGTCAGAACTTGCCCGCCCCACAACCGCCAGCACCACGCCGAAACCGGTGCCCGCAATGCCGAACCCCACCAGCCATTCATAGGCCTGCATTTCAAACGGTGTCGTGGACCCGGCACTCAGCACCAGCCCGGCGGCATAGACGACGGCCCCCATGACGATCGCCTTGCGGTCGCCGATCTTCTCGGCAATGGCGCCGAATACCGGCTGGCCGATGCCCCAGGCCAGGTTCTGGATCGCAATCGCCAGCGAGAATTCCGAGCGCAGCCAGCCGAACTCCTCGGCAATCGGGATCTGGAACACCCCGAAGGACGCGCGCACCGCAAAGCTCACCATGATGATGATGCACCCCGCAATCAGAACCGGGGTAAACAACGGCGCGGAACGGTCCATGGCGTCTCTCCTGAATATCGGGGCGACACTAAGCATATTTCCCCAGGCGTCAAATCAGGATTTTTGCGCGCAGTGTTAAGGGTTTCTGATCTATTCCATTGCCGCCCGGTACACCGCTTGGGCCGCCGCGCGGAATTTGCATCCGCCGCTTCCCATCCCCCGCGCCCCGCGCTATCCCTTCCCCATGACCCATCTGACCACGCTGTACCGGCAGAAGATCGACGCAGGCGAGCTGACGCTTGACCCGGCCCAGGAGGCCGTGCTGCCCCATTTCGACCGCATCGCCGAAGGGCTGATGGCACCGCCGGTGAAACGCGGCTTTTTCCGCAAGCCGGAATATGAACCGGTCCAGGGGCTCTACCTCTGGGGCGGGGTGGGCCGCGGCAAGTCGATGCTGATGGACATATTCGTCGACAGCCTCGACGGCATCCCCGCGCGCCGGGTGCATTTCCACGCTTTCATGCAGGAAATCCACGCCGGGATGCACGCCGCCCGCCAGCAGGGCGCCGAGGACGCGCTGGCGCCCGCCGCGGCAGAGGTCGCAGAGTCGGTGCGGCTGCTGGCCTTTGACGAGATGCAGATCATCGACATCACCGATGCGATGATCGTGGGACGTTTGTTCGAGGCGCTGTTTGCCGCCGGCGTCACCGTGATCACCACCTCCAACCGGGTGCCGGACGACCTCTATAAGAACGGCCTCAACCGGCAGTTGTTCCTGCCCTTTATCGACCTTATCAAGGACCATATGGCGGTGCATGAAATGGTCAGCCCCACTGACTACCGCCAGCACCGGCTGACCGGCGCGCAGGTCTATTTCTCCCCCGTCGACACCGAGGCCCGGGCGCAGATCCGGGCGATCTGGCGGGACCTCTCCGGCGGCGGCGATGCCCCGCCGCTGACACTGCAGGTGAAGGGCCGCGAGGTGACCCTGCCCGCCTTCCGCAACGGCGTCGCGCGGGCCAGCTTCTATGACCTCTGCGGCAAGATGCTGGGGCCGGGCGACTATCTGGCCATCGCCGAAGCCCTGAAGGTGCTGGTGCTCGAGGACATCCCCCGCCTGAGCCGCAACAATTTCAACGAGGCCAAGCGGTTCGTCACCCTGATCGACGCTTTGTACGAGGCCAAGGTGCGGCTGATCTGCTCCGCCGCCGCACAGCCCGAAATGCTCTATGTCGAGGGTGAAGGCACCTTTGAGTTCGAACGCACCGCCTCCCGCCTGCGCGAGATGCAGGACAAGGACTGGGGAGCCGCAGCGCCATGATCGTCCGTCATACCCCCCGCCGGTGGGAAATCTTCCTGATCCTGAACGGCTCGGTGGTGCCGCGCATCCTGCCCAATATCACCGGCGCCGCGCTCTGGGCGGCTGTGGTGCTGATGCTGGACCGCCATGTGGTAGCGGTGCCGCAGATCCCAGTCGGGGCGATGGGGGTGTTCGGCCTGTCGCTGTCGCTGTTTCTCGGCTTCCGCAACAACGCCGCCTATGACCGCTGGTGGGAAGCGCGCAAGATCTGGGGCCGGATGGTGTCGGACGTGCGCAGCCTGGCGCAGGAATTGCGCATCTTTGCAGGCCAGGGCCCGGACGAGGACTATATCCTCACCCGCATCCTGGCCTTCCACCACCTGCACCGCGCCCAGCTGCGCGGCGACGAGGTGGCGGACAGCGTCCGGCACTGGGTCGGGCCGGAAGACGCAGACCTGCTGATGCAGACAGAAAACAGCCCCAACGCCGCCCTGCGCGACATTGCGGCCCGGCTGCGCGCGATGGCAGAGGACGGCCGCATCGACGGCTTCGGCCAGCGCGCCCTGGCCGAACGGCTGGCCGCCTTCCCCGCGGCGCAGGCCGGCAACGAGCGGCTGCTGACCACGCCCTTGCCCTTTGTCTATTCGCTGCTGGTCTGGCGCACGACCTATCTTTACTGCCTGCTGCTGCCCTTTGCCCTGCTGGACAGTGCCGGCTGGTTTGAACCGCTGGTCGCCGCGGTGGTGGCCTATGTGTTCTTCGGCCTCGCCGAAGTGACGCATGAGCTGGAACACCCGTTCCGCGAACAGGCCAATTCCGTCCCCCTCAGCGCGATGTGCCGGGTGATGGAAATCTCGGTCTGCAACGCCCTCGGCCGCCCGGTGCCGCCCAAGCTGGAGCCAGTGAACTACGTTCTGGACTAGGAGGGCCCGGCGGCACAAGGGGGCGCTGCCCCCTCGGCCTCACGGCCTCACCCCCGGAGTACTTCTGGAAAGATGAAAAGCGGCCAGCGTCGCACCAGCGGCGCCCGGCCCAACCGGATGAGATCGTCAGATCGAAGCCGGGCGGGAGAACCTCCCCCGCCACGGCCGCAAGCCTCAGCCGTTCTCGCGCAGGATATGGCCTGCCAGATAGAGCGAGCCGCAGATCAGCACCCGCGCCTGCGGGTCGCTGGCGATGATCGCCTGCAGCGCCGCCATGGTGTTTTCTGCGGTGGCGGCCGCGATGCCCACCGATTTGGCGGCAGCCTCGGTGTCTTCGGCGCTCAGCGTGTTCACCTCATCCGGGATGGAAATTGCCGTCAGGCTCGCGGCATGCGGCGCCAGAGGCGCCATGTAGCCGCTCACATCCTTGGTGTTCAGCATGCCGCAGATCAGATGCGTCGGGCGCTTGGGCAGACCCGCCAGCACCTCGGCCAGCGCAAGGCCCGCGGCAGCATTATGGCCGCCGTCCAGCCACAGCTCGGCCTCCGGTGCCGCCTCGGCCAGCGGGCCGGTTTTCAGCTTCTGCATCCGGGCGGGCCATTCGGCGTTTTTCATCGCCGCTTCGCAGGCCGCCTCATCGGCGCCCAGATGGCGCAGCGCCGCCAGCGCCGCACCCGCGTTCTGAACCTGATGCGCGCCCAGGAGGGCGGGCAGCGGCAGGTCCAGCAGGCCGTTGTCGTCCTGGAACACCAGCCGGCCATGCTCCTGATGCACATGCCACTGCTGGCCGCAGGCGATCAGCGGCGCGCCAAGGCGGGCGGCGGCGGCTTCGATCACCGGCATCGCTTCCTCCGGCTGCGGGCCGGCGACAACCGGCACACCGCGCTTGATGATCCCGGCTTTCTCGGTGGCGATCTTGGTCAGCGTGTCGCCCAGGAACTGCTCATGATCGATCGAAACCGGGGTGATCACGCTGATTGCGGGCTTGTCAATGACATTGGTCGCATCCAGCCGCCCGCCCAGGCCCACTTCCAGCAGCGTGTAATCCGCCGGGGTGCGGGCAAAGGCCAGCAGCCCCGCCACCGTGGTGATCTCGAAATAGGTGATGTTTTCACCGCCGTTTTTGGCATAGCACTCGTCGAGGATTTCGGTCAGATGCGGCTCGGAAATCAGCTCGCCCGCCAGCCGGATCCGCTCGTGAAAGCGCGCCAGATGCGGCGAGGTATAGGCGTGCACGCTTTTCCCCGTGGCCTCCAGCCCGGCCCGGATCATCGCCTGGGTCGAGCCCTTGCCATTGGTGCCTGCCAGATGGATCACCGGCGGCAGCTTGTCCTGCGGGTTGTCCAGGGCGGCCAGCAGCCGCCAGACCCGGTCCAGCGTCAGGTCGATGATCTTGGGGTGCAGCGCCATCATGCGGGCAAGGATCGCGTCGGAGGTCTGGGTCATCAGCCTGGTCCTGTTTGAACTCGAAGTCTTACTTGGCAAAGAGCAGCGCCCGCCCTGTTGAGGACGGGCGCTGCCCGGCCTGACGGCCGGGCGTTTCAATATAAGCCGGATTACTCGGCTGCTTCTTCGCTGACTGCGCCATCCGCCGGGGCGTTTGCGGCCTTGGCGGGTGCGTCCTCCTCCGGCGAGGGCAGGTCGCCCACCACCTGCGGCGGCAGGCCCATCAGCATCCGGGTGATGGTGATCAGCTCTTCGCGCATCTCGGTGCGCGGGGTCACCCGGTCCAGCATGCCGTGGTCCAAGAGATACTCGGCGCGCTGGAAGCCCTCGGGCAGCTTCTCGCGGATGGTCTGCTCGATCACCCGCGGGCCGGCAAAGCAGATCAGCGCGTTGGGTTCGGAAATATGCACATCCCCCAGCATCGCATAAGACGCCGTCACCCCGCCGGTGGTCGGATGGGTCAGCACCACGATATAGGGCAGCCCGGCCTCTTTCAGCATCTGCACGGCCACGGTGGTGCGCGGCATCTGCATCAGCGACAGGATGCCCTCCTGCATCCGGGCGCCGCCGGCGGCCGAGAACAGCACCAGCGGGCGGCCCAGTTTCACCGCTTCTTCAGCCGCGGCAATGATGGCGTTGCCGACATACATGCCCATCGAGCCGGCCATATAGGAAAAATCCTGCGCGGCAGCGATGATCGGGGTGCGGCCGATCTCGCCCGCGGCCACCAGCATCGCGTCTTTTTCGCCGGTCTTCTTCTGCGCCGCTTTCACCCGGTCGGGGTATTTCTTCTGATCCTTGAACTTCAAGGGATCGGCCAGCGGTTCCGGCACCGCGACCTCGGTGAACACACCGCCGTCAAACAGCGCAGTGAACCGGTCGCGCGGCGTGATATGCATATGGTGGCCGCAGCTGGTGCAGACATTCTGATTGTCGCTCAGCTCGCGGTGAAACAGCATGGTGCCGCATTCATCGCATTTCTGCCAAAGGTTCTCGGGCACTTCGCGGCGCGAAAAGATCGAGTTGATCTTGGGCCGGACGTAATTGGTGATCCAGTTCATAGTGCTTGCCTCTCCGGGGGCGCGGTTTGCCCCCAGATAAGGCGCATTTGCCGCAATTGCAATCAGCGGCGTATGGCAAGCCGCGCGCAAAGCCAGCTGACCAGCATCAGGGCAATGTCGACAGCCATCCACGGGCGCAGCGCCTGGACATCGGCCATCTCGAAGGGAATCAGATACAGCGCCAGCCCGTTCAGGCTGGTCGGCGAGGCAAACAGCAGCAGCGCCGCGGCATTGTTGAAGAAATGCACCGCCATTGCCGGCCCCAGGGTGCCGGCCCGCGCCGTCAGATCCGCCATCAGCACCCCGAACAGCCCCGCCCAGCCGGTGATCATCAGCGCATTGTCCCCGGCCTCGGCAGGCAGGTAATGCCCCAGCGCAAACAGCGCCGAAGGCCCCAGCAGCCACACCGCCGGGCTGCGGAACCGCGCCGCCAGCGCCTGCTGGATATAGCCGCGGAACAGGATCTCTTCCGAGGAGGTCTGCACCAGAACCGCGGCAACGGATACGGGCAGAAGGCCCAGCCAGGTCCAGACCGGCAGGTTCGGGGTCATCGGCGGCCCCATGCTGTAGGGCGGCAGCAGCATGATCAGCACGCTCAGCCCTGTCAGATACAGGCCCACACTGGCGAACTGCCGCAGCAGCGGCCGCAGATGCCCGGTCACGCTGGCAAAGCTGCGCTGGTGAAACAGCCGCGCCGCCATCGCAACGCCCAGCGTCAAAAAGGCAAAGCCGACCGCCGCCACCAGCCCCAGCCCCAACAGCAGCCGCCACAGCTGCGGCTGCCTCCGGGCAAAGCGCACCAAGGCTTCATGCGCCCGGTAGCCCGGCCCGTCCCTGTGTCCGTCACTGTGGCCGTCGCTGCGCCTGTGCGGCATGTGTCCTCCGGCTGGAAAGGCGGCAATTTGCGCCAACGTTATGCATTGCTGCAACGCCATGGCAAGGCAGACAGCCCGGCGCGCGGTTCACACTTGCCGCGCAGCAGGCCTGCCCGTAATGAAATCGGCAAAAAACAAGACTGGCAGGGACAGCAGTGACCAGATCAAGCAACGGAAAACCTGTGTCTTTTCCGCGCCCCGGCGGAAAGACGCCCAGACTGCGCAAGGCTGCAGCCGCTGCCGTGCTGGCCGCGCTGGCCCTGGCGGGATGCAGCCCCGCCCCCAAAAGCATGTCCTTTGCCGCCCGCGATGCCGGCCAGGCGCAGTCGCCTCTCGGCCAGGTCATGTCCTTTGCCGGCGGCGGCGTGCTGCTGGCCGCGCCGGAAAGCTACTGCTTTGACCGGCGCAGCAGCACCGCGGATGAAACCGGCGGCTTTGCCTTGATGGCCCCGTGCAGCCGGCTGCACCGGAACCGCTCGTTCGGATCCCGCAATGCGGCCGTGCTGACCGCTTCGATCGGTCCGGCGGAACAGGATGCCTTGGCACCGCAAGCGGCTGATATCGTGGCCATGTTCCCCGGCGCCACGCTGCTGGAGACCCGCAACGACCAGCTGCTGCCGCTGGTCCGGCTGGAGTTTCCCGAAGCCGTCGCCGAAGGCGCCAGCCCGGTTCACTGGCGCGGCGCCTTTGTGCTCGACCGGCATCTGGTCGCCCTGGCGCTCTATGCACCTGAGGGCAGCCGCGCCCTGGGCCGCCAGGGTGCGGCGCTGCTGAACGAAGTGACCCACCGCACGCTGGAGGCCTCCACGCTGCCGGATCTTGAGGCCGCCGGCGCGGTGCTGCCCAAAGGCCCCCGGCAGTCCCTGCGGCCCCTGGCACGGCCCGCGGCGGCCGCCGCGGAAACAGCCGCCACGCCTGCGCGGCGCAAAAAACGCGGGCTTGGCCAGCGGATTGCCGGTTTATTTCAATAGCCTCCAGCGGTTACACTGGCGCCACCGCCCGCCGCATTGCCGCGCGGGCCGGTCTCCGCAACACGGCGCAACACGGCGCAACAGGCAAGAGAGAGCACGATGGGCAGGATCATGGACCGGCTGCTGCACCTGCGCAGCCTGCGCCGCTGGCGCGCAGCCGCTGAAGAGTCGGCCCGCGCGCCGCTGTCTGAATTGCGCCGCCAGCGCAATCAGGCCCGCCAGCTGCGCACCCATCTGGACCGGCTGATCCACACCGCCGACGGCCGCTTGGCGCTGCCGCAGATCGGCTCCTCCTTCTTTCCCCGCCCGCATGGCACAGACTGGTCCTGGCGCCCGGAACTGTGGCGCGGACCGCTGCCGGAACGCGGGCTGTCCTCGGTGCCCGCCAAGGCCCGGCTGGGCGATGAGGTGCAGCTGTTCCACGATTGCGCCTTTTCCGAGCTGACCCTGCGCCAGCTGCGCAACACCCGCGAAGAGGATCTCGCCCCTTTCGGCCTGCGCATGGATGTGTTCAAATTCGACGGCTCGTTCCTGTCGCTGGTCATCGACCTGCCGCCGGCCGCTGCCGATGGTATCACCCGGCAGCACCTGCTGCGGATCGACAGCATCATCGAATCCGAAAAGCCGATCGAGATTTTCGCCCGGCTCAACATCCAGCACGGCCCCAATACCGAACAGATCGTGCGCGAGCTGCCGCAGGAGGAAAAGAACATCGTGGCGGAGTTCGACCTGGCCTATTCCAAGCTGAACGAAAAGCGGATCGAAAAGATCTGGCTTGATCTGATATTCGAAGCACCTGATCTGAACCAGGTGATCCTGCGCGACCTGACCTTCTCGCGCCACCGCCGCGCCGCGATCTGAGGACCCTGCCCCATGAGCGATCTGTCACTGACCAAAATCCGCTTCCGCAACGGCATCTGGGAGGGCCGGATCAGCAACGCCCCCGCCAGCGGCGCGCGGCCGGAGATTTCCGTGATGTTCCAGGATCAGCCGGTCGCCGATGCAAAATTGGACGAAGGCCAGGCAGGCGGCGAATGGCTGATCTCGGTGCCGGTCCCCGCCGAAGCATTGGCCGACGGGGTGCAGACTTTTGTGATCTTTGATGCCGCGGACAGCACCCGGCTGGGCGATTTCACCCTGATCGCCGGCGAGGCCGTGGCGGACGATCTGCGCGCCGAAGTCGAATTGCTGCGGGCAGAACTCGACATGCTGAAACGCGCCTTCCGCCGCCACTGCCTGGAAACCACCTGAGCGCGGTTACGCCAGCGTCTGAAAATGCTCTGCCAGCACCTGCATCAGCCTGGCATGCGGGATCGGCCCATAGCTGGCCCGCGCAACACCTGCCTGCCGCGCGGTTTCCAGCGTGATGCCGCGCATCATCGTGTTGACCGGCAGCGTGCTTGCCTCACAGACGCCGGCGATCAGTTCCGGGTCCGTCAGGCCGGGTACGAAAAAGCCGCTGGCGCCGGCCTCGGCGTAAGCCGCGCCGCGCTCCAGCGCCTCGCTGAGCAGACCAGCGTGCTTCGAGGCATCCTTTTCCTTCAGAAACAGATCAGTGCGGGCATTGACGAAAATGTCCGCACTGGCAGCCCGTACTGCGGCAACCCGCCGGGCCTGTTCTTCGATGCTGTAAAAGCCGTCACCGCCGACCACCTGGTCCTCAAAGTTCAGCCCCACCGCGCCGGTCTCTGCCAGCCGCTTCACATTGGCGGTCAGCTGCTCCGGCGCGCGGGCATAGCCGCCTTCGAAATCAATGGTCACCGGCAGGCCGGTCGCGGCAATGATGCGTTCGGCATTGCCCAGAACAAACTCCAGCGGGATCTGCTCGCCATCGGCAAAGCCCTGCGCCGCGGCCACCGGATGGCTGCCGGTTGCCAGGGCCGCGGCCCCCGCCCCGGCAATCGCCTTGGCGCTGCCTGCGTCCCAGATATTATACAGCACCACCGGGTTGCCCGGCTGATGCAGCGCCGCAAAAGCCGCCGCGCGTTCGGAATATGTCATGCAGAAATCCTCTGTTTGTAACTTGTCTCAATTTCGATCAGCCGCTGCTTGCGCCACAGCCCGCCGCCGTAGCCGGTCAGCGATCCATCCGCCGACAGCACCCGGTGGCAGGGCACCACCAGCGCCAGCTGATTGCTGCCATTGGCCCGCGCCACCGCCCGCGCCGCCGAGGCCCGGCCCAGCTCCCGCGCGATCTGCGAATAGCTGCGGGTCTCGCCTGCCGGGATGGTCAGCAGATAGCGCCAGACTTCGCGTTCAAACGCAGTGCCGTGCAGCGCCAGCGGGGTCTGGAAATCCGCGCCCTCACCCGCAAAAAACCGGCGCAGCTCTTCGGCAATCTGCTCGGTCGGGGGCGGACGGCCGAAACCCAGGCCGCCGGGCTGCGCCTTTTGCAGCTTGACCACTTCCCGCGGCAGCGCCTTGCGGTCGGCAAATTCCAGCAGATGCAGCTGGTGGCGGCAGCTGATCGCAATCATCGCGCCCAGCGGCGTGTCGATCCAGTCGGCCAAGAGCAGCGCATCCTTGCGGAACGCCCCGGGCGCAATCCCCACCAGTTTCGCAAAGGCCGCGCGGAAGGCGCTGGCGCTTTCAAACCCGGCATCGATCTGCGCCGCAATCACCGGCTCGCCCGCCTTCAGCGCGGTAAAGCCTTCGCGCAGCCGCCGCTGCCGGGCCATTTCCAGAAAGGTCATGCCGAAATGCCGCTTGAAGGCCCGCCGCACAGTGGACGCATCCAGCCCCATCCGCAGCAGATCGCCCTCGCCCCAGCGGTACGCCGGGCGGTCCTCCAGCCGCGCCAGCAGGCGCTGCACCACCGGCTCATCCCCGGCAGCGGCGGCCAGCGGCTTGCAGCGCTTGCAGGCGCGGAATCCCGCCTCGATGCAGGCGCCGGGGGTGGCATGGAACCGGCAGTTCTCGAACTTGGGCTTGCGCGCCGGGCAGCTCAGCCGGCAGAAGATACCGGTGGAGGTCACACCGACATAGGCGCGCCCCTCGTAAGCCGCGTCACGGCTGATCAGCGCTTGGTACAGCGTCCGGGAATCAGGCAGGTCAAACATCATGGGGCGAGCATAGACCAACCTGTCCGGTCAGTACGCCGGAGATCGGGCGTTGATTTTCAAATTCGGTGCTCTGCCCGGAGCTCACGCACGGCGGGCAACGGCTGTTGCCGCCTGGCCAAGGATGAAGACCCCGGCGGCGCCGATGATGGCACCGGCAACCCGGTTCAGCTTTTGCAAGGCGCCGGCCTGCGTCATCATCGTCCGGGCGCCCGAGGCCAGCAGCGCATAGGGCAGCAGCGTCAAAAACAGCACCGCAACGGTCAGCACGCTCAGCGCGGCCCATTGCGACACCCCCACCGCTTCCAGATCAATGACGGTTGGCAGCAGGGCGAGATAGAAGATGATCGTCTTGGGATTGCCCAGCGTCAGCGCAAACCCCGACAGGAACGTCTTGAGCCCGCGGCGGTTGCCGGCCTTGCGCACAAGGGTCAGGCCGGCCTCGTTGCGCCAGAACTTGCTGGCCAGGTAAACCAGATACAGGCCGCCCAGCACCTTGATCGCCAGCAGCGCGCCCGAGAACAGCTGCGCGATCGCAGCCAGGCCTGCAATGGCAATGGTCAGATAGACCACATCGCCCAGCGCAATGCCCGCCAGAAAGAACAGCGATACCTGCAGCCCATTGCCAAGGGATTGCCCGACCAGACCCGCCACACCCGGACCGGGAATGACAGCCGCGATAGACAGAGCGACGGAATAGGCGATGAGCGGAGCCAGTAAATCCATTGGCACAATCCTGAATGCAATTTCTGCGCGACTCTACCAAGGTTTTTGCGCCTGGCAAGCCGGAGAATATATCCCGGCAGACATTGCTTTTGGCGGACTGCGCCCCTTTCCCCTCCGGGTGTTGCGCCGCCGCCGTACGCCCCCTTCACCCGATTCTCAGATATTCGCGGCATACTCCTCTCTGATCGAGATCACCCGCCATGCCCCATGCGCATGGGCCATGATACGAGGCGCAGGCATCTGTGTGGCTGCCTGCGCAACACCCGGAGACCGGCCCCGATAATAAGGGGGTCGTTCAGGAACTCCTGTCCGAGCAGGCCCCGCGGGGTCTGTCCAACTCCCCCCGGCGGCGCCGCCATCCTTCACCGGATCAAGGCTGCACCAGAAGGACCGGAAACGGAATGGAACCGCCCAGGCGATACGCCCGGGCGGCTGTGCCTGCTGCATGAAAAAGGCCGCCCCAGGGCGGCCTTTTCAAAACTCATTGCTGCGGGCCTCAGTTCGGCCCCAGCGCCACCAGGCCTTTCAGGATGTCGATGGCATAGGCTAGCTGGTAGTCCTCCTCGCGCAGCTCGGCGGCTTTTTCGGCCTTCTCGCGGTCGGCTTCGATCTGGCGGATCTCATCCTCGCTCAGGCTGTCATTGTTCAGGCGGCCGCGCAGATCGGCTTCGGAGCGCGAGCGGCGGGCCGGGCTGGCCTCTTCCTCTTCCGCAGCGGCTTTGCGGCGCGGCTGCTGAACCACGATGTCCGGGCTGACACCCAGCGCCTGGATCGAACGGCCCGACGGCGTGTAATAGCGCGCGGTGGTCAGACGCATCGCGCCGTCGCCCTTCAGCGGCATCACCGTCTGCACCGATCCCTTGCCGAACGACTTGGTGCCGATCACGATAGCGCGGCGGTGGTCCTGCAGCGCTCCGGCCACAATCTCCGAGGCCGAGGCCGAACCGCCATTGATCAGCACCACAATCGGCTTGCCCTTGGCCAGATCGCCCGGGGTTGCGTTGAACCGCTCGCCGTCCTCGGGGTCGCGGCCGCGGGTCGAGACGATCTCGCCCGATTCCAGGAAGCTGTCCGCCACCTTGATCGCCTGGGTCAGCAGCCCGCCCGGGTTGTTGCGCAGGTCCAGCACGATGCCGTTGACACTCTCCATGCCGCCGGCCTCCTCGATCTGCTTCTTCAGGTTTTCCTCAAGGTTCGGCGTGGTCTGGTCGTTGAAGGTGGTGATCCGCATCACCACGGTGTCGCCCTCGGTGCGGCTGCGCACCGCGGTCAGCTTGATGGTGTCGCGGATGATCGAGACATCAAACGGCTCCGCCTCGCCTTCGCGCACTACGGTGATCACAATCTCGGATCCGACCGGCCCGCGCATCAGCTCCACGGCCTCGTCCAGCGACAGGCCCAGCACGCTTTCGCCGTCCACATGGGTGATGAAATCGCCGGCTTCCATCCCGGCCTCATCCGCCGGGGTGCCATCGATCGGAGAGACAACTTTGACAAAACCCTCTTCCTGGGTGACTTCAATCCCCAGGCCGCCGAATTCGCCGCGGGTCTGCACCCGCATGCTGGCCGCGTCATCCGGCGACAGATAGCTGGAATGCGGATCCAGCGAGGTCAGCATGCCGCCGATCGCCGCCTCGATCAGCTCCTTCTCGTCGACCTCCTCGACATATTGCGCGCGGATGCGCTCGAAGATGTCGCCGAACAGGTCCAGCTGCTCATAGACGTTTGCCTCGCCCGCGCCCTCCTGCGCCAGCAGAGGACCCGCGACATAGGTTGTTGCAACAATCCCTGCCAGCGTGCCGCCAATGGCCGCCATCGCAAATTTTTTCATCAAGCCTTCATCCACCTTTTCCAGTGCGGAACCATGTTTCCGGGTCCACCGGGCTGTTGTCCATTCTTACTTCTATATAGAGCGTTTCTGTCCGGTCAGTTCCACCCCCTTCACCGCTAAGTGACAGAATTGCATCCGGCTTGGGGTTTTCTCCGCTCATCAATCCAACCGGGGTGCCCGCGGGGATCACCTGGCCTGCTTCGCCGAACACCTCGGCCAGGCCGGAGAGCACAAACAGGGTGTCCGGCTGCGGCTCCAGAATCACCACATTGCCCAGATCCAGAAGCGGCCCGCGGTAGCGGATGGTGGCGGCGGCCGGCGCCGTGACCAGGGCGCGGGGGCGGGCCGCAATCAGCAGGCCGGGGCGGGCAATGCCCGCCGCATCCCGCGCGCCGTAGCCGCGCAGCAGCAGCCCTTCGACCGGCAGCGGCAGGCTGCCGCGCAGCTCGCTGATGTCGGCGCTGGTCCCGGCAATGTCCCCGCTGGCAATCTCGGCCAAACCATCGGCAAAGCCCGACAGCGTCTCGGTCGAGGATATCAGGATCGCGGTGCGCACCGGATCGGCGGTGAACCGCTTGGGCAATGTGGTGCGGTCGGCAATCGCGGTGGACAGCTGCACCCGCGCGGACTGCACGCCCGCCAGCCCTTCCTCCAGCGTGCTGGCCGCGTTCTGCTGCAGCAGCCGCAAGGACTGAACCTCGTCCAGATCCGCCTTCAGCATCTGCGCCCTGGCGTGCAAGGCCGGGGTCACCTCGGCCAGCATCATCGCCGACCGCGCCGCCCCCAATGGCCCCGAAGGATGCACCAACAGGACCGGCGGCGGCGAGGTTTCAATGGTCTGGATAATGCCCAGAAGCCCCGAGACCTCGCCTTGCCGCGCCGCCAGCTGGGCGCTCAGCTGCGCCTCGCGCCGCGCCACCCGGCGCAGGCCATCACGCATCGCCGCCAGCCCGGCCTCAAAGGCCTGCACAGTTGCGGTCAGCGCTTTCACCCGGTCGCGCGAGCTGCCGGCCTCCTGCAACTGCACCGAGGCCCTCTCCAGCTGCGCCGCCGCCTCCCGCGCGGCCTGGCCCGGGTCCGCAACCGCCTGCAGCGGCGCCCCCAGCAGGGCCAGCAGCAAAAGGCCCGCCCGCAGCGTCATGACAGCAGGCTCTTCCCGGTCATTTCTGCCGGTTTTTCCAGCCCCATCAGCTCCAGTATGGTCGGCGCCAGATCCGCCAGCCGGCCGTTGCGCAGTGTCGCGCCCTCCGGCCCGCCGACCAGTGCCACCGGCACCAGGTTCAGCGTATGCGCGGTATGGGTGCCGCCGGTGTCCGGGTCCACCATCACCTCGCAATTGCCGTGATCGGCGGTGACAATCATCGCCCCGCCCGCCTTTTCCAGCGCTTCCACCACCTGCGCCAGGCCGCGGTCCACCGCTTCACAGGCCAGCATCGCCGCCTTCAGATCGCCGGTATGGCCAACCATATCAGGGTTGGCGTAATTGGTCACAATCAGGTCATAGCCCGCCTCGATTGCTTCAATGAACTTCTCCGTCACCTCCGGCGCGCTCATCTCCGGCTGCAAATCATAGGTCGCCACATTCGGCGACTTCGGCATGAATCTGTCTTCGCCCTCTTCCGGCTCTTCCTTGCCGCCGTTGAGGAAGAACGTCACATGCGGATATTTCTCGGTCTCCGCCAGCCGGAACTGGCGCTTGCCCTGTTTGGCCACCCAGGCGCCCAGCGTGTTGACGATGGCCGCCTTGGGATAGCAGGTGGTCATGTAACTGCTATGGCTGTCGGAATATTCCACCATGCCCAGCAATGCGGCCAGGTCCGGGCGGGGGCCGGTGTCGAACTCATCAAAGCCCGGCTCGCCGATGGCGCGCAGGATCTCCCGCGCGCGGTCGGCGCGGAAGTTGAGGCAGAAGAACCCGTCGCCGTCCTTCACGCCCTGATAGCCCGCCAGCACGGTGGCGGCGATGAATTCATCGGTTTCCGACTGGTTATAGGCATGGTCCACTGCACCATGGGCATTCAGCCCCGGCCGCCCCTTGGCGTGGATCATCGCGTCATAGGCCTCGCTCACCCGGCCCCAGCGGTTGTCGCGGTCCATCGCGAAATAGCGCCCGGTGACGGTGGCAATCCGCGCGCCTGCGGGCAGTTTCTCCTCCAGCCGGCGGAAGTGGCGGAAGGCCGATTTCGGCGCCACGTCGCGGCCGTCGGTGATCGCATGCAGCCAGACCGGCACCCCGGCCTCGTGAATGGCCTTCACCGCCGCCAGGATGTGGCTGATATGCCCGTGCACGCCGCCGTCAGAGACCAGCCCCATCAGATGCGCCGCGCCGCCGCTTTCCTTGAGCCGGGCGATGAACGCCAGCAGGGCTTCGTTTTCAAAGAACGAGCCGTCCTCGATCGCCAGGTCGATCTGGCCCAGATCCATCGCCACCACCCGGCCCGCGCCGATATTGGTGTGGCCGACCTCGGAATTGCCCATCTGCCCGGTCGGCAGCCCCACGTCCGGCCCGTGGGTGATCAGCCTGGCCGCCGGCCCTTTGGCCATGATCGCATCAAAGGCCGGGGTCTGCGCCAGATAGGGCGCGTTTGCCTTGCCCGGCTCGCCACTGCCCCAGCCGTCAAGAATGCACAGGACAACGGGTTTGGGTGCGGTCATGGGGTAGCTCCTGGGCAAGGCAGTGTTCGCAAGCCTTCTAACGCCTCGCCGCGCCGGGGTGAACCGGCATTCCTGCCACAGTTGGCGTTATCAGGGCCGCTGCCGTGCTGCTGTGCCCCCGCTCTGCGCTTCATCTTTCCCCAAATACTCACTTCCCCGGTCCGCGCCCCGCGCCGCCGCCCGGGCTCTGCGGCGTCAGCAGATGCCGGAGCAGCGCCACCGGATGGGCGCGCAAGGACAGCCGCATGGCGACGTAATCCTCGACCACCTCCTCGCCCAGCCCCATCTGCGGCAGGTCGGCTTCCGGCTCGCAGATCCCCTCCCCCTCCAGCTCGCGGGCAAACAGCGGCAGCGGCTTGCGGGCGGTGATCGCCTTGGCCGCCCACAGGGCCTCGCGCCGGTTGAGGCCGAGGGCGGCAAAGGCATCGGCCTCCGCCAGCCGCGCGATCACCGGCGGCGCGATGCCGGCCTTGCGCCAGACGTCCTCGACCTCGGTATAGCCATTGCCGCGCGCCGCCGTCAGCCAGGCCGCGTCCTCATCCCGCAGCCCCTTGACCTGCCGAAACCCCAGCCGCAGCGCCAGGCCGCCGGACCCGTCCGGCTCCATCACATTGTCCCAGTAGGAACTGTTGATGCAGACCGGGCGCACCTCGACCCCGTGCGCGCGGGCGTCCCGCACGATCTGCGCGGGCGCGTAGAACCCCATCGGCTGCGCATTCAGCAGCGCGCAGGCAAAAATGCCGGGGTGGTGGCATTTGATCCAGGCCGAGGCATAGACCAGCAGCGCAAAGCTCGCCGCATGGCTTTCGGGAAAGCCGTAGGAGCCGAACCCCTCGATCTGGGAAAAGCAGCGTTCGGAGAATGCGGCGTCATAGCCGTTCTGCGCCATGCCGCGCAGGAACAGGCTGCGGAACTCGCTGACATTGCCATGTTTCTTGAAGGTCGCAAGCGAGCGCCGCAGCCGGTCGGCCTGTTCCGGCGAAAACCCCGCGCCGACGATGGCGATCTGCATCGCCTGCTCCTGAAACAGCGGCACGCCAAGGGTCTTGCCCAGCACCTCGCCCAGCGCGTCGGAGGGGAAATGCACCGGCTCCTCGCCATTGCGGCGGCGGATATAGGGGTGCACCATGTCGCCCTGGATCGGGCCGGGGCGGACGATGGCGACCTCGATCACCAGATCATAGAAATTGCGCGGCTGCATCCGCGGCAAAAAGTTCATCTGCGCCCGGCTCTCGACCTGGAACACCCCGATGCTGTCGGCCCGGCACAGCATGGTGTAGACCGCCGGATCCTCCGGCGGCAGGGTGGCGAGGCTGTAATCCAGCTGGTGATGCTGCTGCATCAGATCAAACGCCTTGCGGATGCAGGTGAGCATCCCCAGCGACAGCACATCGACCTTGAGGATGCCCAGCGTGTCGATGTCGTCCTTGTCCCAGCAAATCACCGTGCGCCCCTCCATGGTGGCGTTCTCGATCGGCACCAGCTCGTCCAGCCTTCCTTGGGTGATGACAAAGCCGCCCACATGCTGGCTCAGGTGGCGGGGGAAGCCGATGATCTCCTCCACCAGCTGCATCGTCAGCTGCAGGCGGCGGCTGGAGGGGTCGAGGCCGATTTCGCGCATCCGCTCGGCCTCCACCCCCTTGGCACTGAAGACCCCCCACAGCTGAGAGCTGAGCGCCGAGATGGTGTCCTCGGTCAGCCCCATGGCGCGGCCCACCTCGCGGATCGCGCGCTTGCCGCGGTAGTGGATCACCGTGGCGCAGAGCCCTGCGCGGTGGCGGCCGTAGCGTTCATAGATCCACTGGATCACCTCCTCGCGCCGTTCGTGTTCGAAATCGACGTCAATGTCGGGCGGCTCGTCGCGGGCTTCACTGACGAAACGCTCGAACACCATGGTGCCCAGTTCCGGGCTGACCGAGGTGACGCCGAGGCAGTAGCAGACCACCGAATTCGCCGCCGAGCCGCGCCCCTGGCACAGGATCCCGCGGGAGCGGGCAAAGGCGACGATGTCGCGCACGGTCAGGAAATAGGGGTCGTATTTCAGCTTGGCGATCAGCGCCAGCTCATGCTCCAGCAGGCCGCGCACCCGCTCCGGCGCGCCGCCGGGATAACGCCAGCTGAGGCCCTCTTCGGCCAGCCGCCGCAGCCGCTGCGGCGGGGTTTCACTGCCGCGGCCCTCGTCCGGGTAGTCATAGCGCAGTTCGTCCAGCGAGAAGGCCAGCTGCGCCGCCAGCCGGGCGGCATTGTCCACCGCGTCTTCATAGCCGCGGAACAGGCGGCGCATTTCCGCCCCGGAGCGCAGCCGCTGCTCGCCATTGGCCATGGCAGCGCGGCCCAGATCCTCCACCTTGCGGCGCAGGCGGATGGCGGTCAGCACATCGCCGAGGCGGCGGCGGCGGCCGTGATGCATCTTTGGCGCGGCGCTGGCCAGCAGCGGCAGGTTCAGATGCCTGGCGAGATCCGCGAGCTGCGCAAACCGGGCCCGGTCGCCGCCATCATAGGCAGGCGCCATCAGCAGATGCATACGGGGGCCGAAGCGCCGCGTCAGCCCGTCCATATGCGGCCCCCATCCGCCCGCGCCGCAAGGCGTCTGTCCCGCCTGCGGCAGCAGCAGCAGGTGCAAACCCTCTGCGAATTCCATCAGGTCGGACAGGCGGAGCATACAGCTGCCTTTTTCCGCCCTCAGCCGCCCAATGGACAGCAGCCGCGTCAGGCTGCCCCAGCCCGCCCGGGTCTGCGGCAAGGCAATCACCTGCGGCGCATCGGCGAAGATCAGCCGCGCCGCCGGGAGCAGCCGCGGCACCTCATAGACAGGGAAGGAGGGCGGCGGCGCCAGCGTTTCAGGCCGCGGCGGGCCGATCGGGGCGTTCCGCCGGTCCCAGACCCGCCGCTCCTGCACCCTTCGGGCAATGTCGCGGCATTCCGCATGGGCGCGCACGATGCCCGCCACCGAGTTCTCGTCGGCAATCGCAACCGCGCCGATGCCCAGCTCCAGCGCGCGGGTCACATACTCCTCCGGGTGGGACGCCCCGGTGAGGAAGGTGAAGTTGGACAGGCAGGCGAATTCGGCAAACATGAGTCGCATGATATTCCCGTTTTGTTCCCATGTGGAGTCATGCTGCGGAGATCTGCCGGCAGGCGCTGCCGCGCCGCGCATCAGCGCGGCGCCCGGCCCAACAGCCAGAGGGCATTTTCAATGCCTGCGCGGCGGGCGGGAGCCCTCTGTCCCTCTGCGGGATGCGCAAGATCCGGGTCGATTGCGCCCGCTCGAATACGGCATGGTCCCATCAGAAAAGGAGAAAAACATGACCAGAATCACTGCCCTGCCCACAGACCTTGTCCGCGCCCTGCAGGATGGCGGCCCCGATGCCCACGGCCAGATACCGGAGCGCACGGTGTCGGACGGCGGCAGCAACCCCTGCCGCCACTGTCTGCAATACATCCCCGAAGGTGCGGGCATGCTGATTCTCGCCCACCGCCCCTTCCCCGAGGCGCAGCCCTATGCCGAGACCGGGCCCATTTTCCTGTGCGCCGGCCATTGCGCGCGGCATCAGGGCGAGGCGGTGCCGGAAGTTCTGGAGCGCGCGCCCGACTATCTGATCAAGGGCTACAGCGCCGGTCACCGGATCATTTACGGCACCGGCATTGTCATTCCGCAGGCGGAGATGATGGCGCGGGCCGAGGCGATTTTTGCGGACGAGCGGGTCAACTACATCCACATCCGGTCGTCGCGCAACAACTGCTATCAGGCGCGGATTGACCGGGAGTGAATTGGCGTTGAGGACAAGATCGGCAGCTTAACTGCAGAAAGCTGAGGGCTGCGTCTGCCTGGGCTGGCGCGAATGCGCCTGCCGGGCGGCAGGCAGGCGCAGCCCGGCCTCGCGGCCGGGCAGAACAGGCATTCTAATCACTCAGGCTAATCACTCAGGCGGATTTCGTCAGCGACAGGAAGACATCCTCCAGATCGGCTTCCTCGGTCTTCACGTCGCGGATGCTGATGCCTGCCGCATGGACCGCGGCCAGCACCTCCTCGGCGCTGGTCAGACGGCTGCGGTAGCGCAGCACCACGGCGCCGTCCTCGCGCAGCTCGGCCTCGATGCCTGCGCCCTGCGGCAGCCCCGTCACCGGCGCCGCGGGATGGACCACCATGGCCTTGGCATCCAGCCGGCCCAAGAGGCTGGCCTTGGAATCCCGCGCCACAACCGCACCCTGGCTGATGATGGCGATCTCGTCGCACATCTCCTCGGCCTCCTCCAGGTAATGGGTGGTGAGGATGATGGTCATGCCTTGCGCGTTCAGCTTGCGGATGTTTTCCCACAGCATCTGGCGCAGCTCGATATCGACGCCCGCGGTGGGTTCGTCCAGCACCAGCACCGAGGGGTGGTGCACCAGCGCCTTGCCCAGAAGCAGCCGCCGCCGCATGCCGCCCGACAGGGTGCGGGCATAGGCCTCTGCCTTGTCCTCCAGCCCGATCATCCGCAGGATCTCGTCGCTGTGGCGCTCGGATCTGGGCACGCCGTAAAGGCCCGCCTGCACCTCCAGCGCGCCGCGCGGGGTGAAAAAGGGATCCAGGTTCAGCTCCTGCGGCATGACGCCGATGGCGGCGCGGCTCTGGCGCGGGTTTGCGTCCTGGTCAAACCCCCAGATCGACACCTTGCCCGAAGTCTTGCGCACCAGGCCTGCCAGGATGTTGATCAGCGTCGACTTGCCGGCACCGTTGGGCCCCAGAAGGCCAAAGACTGACCCGCGCGGCACCGTGAGGTCGACATCTTTCAGCGCGTGTTTCTCCGGCTGGCCTTTGCGGCCCTTGTAGATTTTGCGCAAAGCCTCAATGCGGATTGCATCGCTTGTCATCGCCGCTCTTGCCCCCGGTTTTTGCTTGGCTCATAAAAGCGCCTAGCCGAAAAGTGAAAGGACTGCCAGCCATGAGCACCGAAGCGCCGGAAACCAAGACCGTGAACAGCCGCAAGGTGGCCTGCGACGGCAGCGAGGGCGCGCTGGGGCATCCGCGGGTCTATCTGCTGATCCCCGAGGAAGAGGGATTTGTGGAATGCCCCTATTGCGACTGCAAATACATCTACGAGGACGCGGCCAAGGCGGCGGAGTGATCCGGGCCTTCCGCCTGTCTGCTGACGGCGCAGGCTGCGGCTGATGGCACAGCTTCTGATCGTCTATCACAGCCGCACAGGCGGCAGCCGCCAGATGGCGGAGGCCGCGTATGAGGCCGCGCGCGGTGAGACCGAGGCCATCCTGAAGCGGGCCGAGGACGCCGGGCCACAGGATCTGCTGGCGGCGGCTGGCTATATCTTCTGCGCGCCGGAAAACCTGGCGGCGCTGTCCGGCCGGATGAAGGAATTTTTCGACCGCTGTTATTACCCGGTGCTGGGGCGCCTCAACGGCCGCCCTTATGCGCAGATGGTCTGCGCCGGTTCGGACGGGGAAAACGCCGCCCGCCAATGCGCGCGGATCGCCACCGGCTGGCGCCTGAAGGACGTGCAGGAGCCGCTGATCATCTGCACCCATGCGCAGACGCCCGAGGCGATCCTGGCAGAAAAGGTGATCCCGGAGGATCAGCTGGAGCGCTGCCGCGAACTGGGTCTGGCATTGGGGGCCGGGCTGGCGATGGGGGTGTTTTGAGGAGCGCAGCCGAATGCAAAGGGACGCGCCGGAGCCTGGGAGGGCGTCCACAAAGGATTTGCTGGCTGTGACGATGCCATGCCCGCGCCCTTCGTGCGGGTTGAAACGGTGCAATGCGCCCTGACGTGGGGAGGGTCGGGCGCGGCCCGGGCTTGCAGCCCGTGCCAAGGCATTGAGTGGCCCCCGCGCCAAACTCGCAATTGCCCTTCCCCGCAGGATCACCGATAACCGGGAAACAGAACACGAACGGATTTCCAACGGGAGCGCGACAGGCCATGAGCGGGACACAATTCGGCAAGGGCTGCCATCTGCATCTGATCGACGGCTCGGCCTTCATCTTCCGCGCCTATCACGCGCTGCCGCCGTTGACCCGCAAATCCGACGGGCTGCCGATCGGCGCGGTGGCCGGGTTCTGCAACATGCTGTTCAAACAGGTCGAGGACAACAAAGGCCCCGATGCGCCGACCCATGTGGCGGTGATCTTCGACTATTCCGGCAAATCGTTCCGCAATGAGATGTACGACCAGTACAAGGCCAACCGCCCGCCGGCGCCGGAGGATCTGGTGCCGCAGTTCCCGCTGACCCGCGAGGCGACCCGCGCGTTCAACATCGCCTGCAAGGAAGTCGAAGGGTATGAGGCCGACGACATCATCGCCACCCTGGCGCATCAGGCGCGCGATGCCGGCGGGCGGGTGACCATCATCTCCTCGGACAAGGACCTGATGCAGCTGGTCGGCGGCGGCGTCGAGATGCTGGACGCGATGAAGAACAAGCGCATCGACAGCGACGGCGTGGTGGAGAAGTTCGGCGTCGGCCCCGACCGGGTAGTGGATGTGCAGGCGCTGGCCGGCGACAGCGTTGACAACGTGCCGGGCGCGCCGGGGATCGGGATCAAGACCGCGGCGCTCCTGATCAATGAATTCGGCGATCTGGAGAGCCTGCTGGACCGCGCCGAGGAGATCAAGCAGCCCAAGCGCCGCCAGACCCTGATCGAGAACCGCGAACAGATCGAGCTGAGCAAAAAGCTGGTGCAGCTGGATTGCAGCATGGAGCTGGATTTCACCCTGGATGATCTGGAGGTGATGGAGCCGGATGCGGAAACCCTGCTGACCTTCCTGTCGGAGATGGAATTCCGCACCCTGACCAAGCGGCTGGCCGATCAGCTGGGCATGGATGCGCCGGCAATCCCGGAATCCCCCGCCGCCGCCGCGGCCGCCGCGGCAGCGCCGGAAGCGGTGCCGTTCGACAAGGAAAAGTACGAATGCATCCGCGACGGGGCGGGTTTGCAAACCTGGGTCGACCGTATCCGCCGGCGCGGCTGGGTGGCGGTGGATACCGAAACCACGGGCCTGAATGAAATGGTCGTCGATCTGGTCGGCATTTCGCTGTGTGTCGAACCGGGCGAGGCCTGTTACATCCCCTTGGCGCATAAGGCCGGGGGCGATGATCTGTTCGGCGGCGAGGGGCTGTCCGAGGGGCAGATGCCCTTGGAAGAGGCTGTCGCAATGCTGAAGGGCGTTCTGGAGGATCCGGCGATCCTGAAGATCGGCCAGAACATGAAATACGACGCCAAGATCCTGCATCGCTATGGCGTCGATGTGGCGCCTATCGATGACACCATGCTGATGTCCTATGCGCTGCACGCCGGCATGCACGGGCATGGCATGGATACGCTGTCGGAACGGTATCTGGACCACACGCCGATCCCGATCAAGCCGCTCTTGGGGTCCGGCAAATCGGCGATCACCTTTGACAAGGTCGCGATTGATGACGCGGTGCCCTATGCGGCGGAGGATGCCGACATCACCCTGCGCCTGTGGCAGACCTTCAAGCCGCAGCTGCATCAGGAGCGGGTGACCACGGTCTATGAGACGCTGGAACGGCCGCTGGTGCCGGTGCTGGCGGATATGGAGCGCAACGGCATCAAGGTGGACCGCGACACGCTCAGCCGGATGTCCAACGCCTTTGCCCAGAAGATGGCGGCGCTGGAGGCGGAAATCCATGAGCTGGCGGGACAGACCTTCAACGTCGGCTCGCCCAAGCAGCTGGGCGAGATCCTGTTTGACAAGATGGGGATCGAGGGCGGCAAGAAGGGCAAGACCGGCGCCTATGCCACCGGGGCGGATATCCTCGAGGATCTGGCAACGGAACACGACCTGCCCGCGCGGGTGCTGGACTGGCGGCAGCTCTCGAAGCTGAAATCGACCTACACCGATGCGCTGCAGGACCACATCAACCCGGACACCGGCCGGGTGCATACGTCCTATGCCCAGACCGGCGCCAGCACCGGGCGGATGGCCTCGACCGATCCGAACCTGCAGAATATCCCCGTGCGCACCGAGGAAGGCCGCCGTATCCGCGAGGCCTTTGTCGCGGAAGAGGGCAATGTGCTGTTGTCGCTCGACTACAGCCAGATCGAGCTGCGCATTCTGGCCCATATGGCCGGAATCGATGCGCTGAAACAGGCCTTTTCCGAGGGCCAGGACATTCACGCGATGACCGCTTCGGAGATGTTCGACGTACCGCTGGAGGAGATGACACCGGAGATCCGCCGTCAGGCCAAGGCGATCAACTTTGGTGTGATCTACGGCATCTCCGGCTTTGGCCTGGCGCGCAACCTGCGGATTCCGCGCAAGGATGCGCAGGGCTTCATCGACCGCTATTTCGAGCGCTTCCCGGGGATCCGCAAATACATGGACCGCACCGTCGAATTCGCCAAGGAGCACGGCTATGTGCAGACCCTGTTCGGGCGTAAGATCCACACCGCCGAGATCAACGCCAAAGGTCCCAAGGCGGGCTTTGCCAAACGCGCGGCGATCAATGCGCCGATCCAGGGCACAGCCGCCGATGTGATCCGCCGGGCGATGATCCGGATGCCAAGCGCGATTGCCCATCTGCCCGCGCGGATGCTGTTGCAGGTGCACGATGAACTGCTGTTCGAAGTGCCGGAAGCGGCGGTGGAGGAAACCATCGAAACCGCCCGCCGGGTGATGGAAACCGCTGCCGATCCGGCAGTGCATCTGGACGTGAAACTGGTGGTGGACGCAGGCCGCGGGCAAAACTGGGCCGAGGCGCACTAAGCCGGCCCGCCACCCCGCCGCGGCGGCGGAATGCTCCCGCCCGGCTTCGATCTGGTGATCTCATCCCGTTGGGCCGGGCGCCGCTGGCGCGGCGTGAAAAGGGGCGCCAGGCTGCCTCTCCCGGCCAAGGAGCCGTCAGGCTCCGCGCAGACTGCGCGGCTTGCCCTTGCGGGCCTCTCAGCCCCAACCTGCGCCTTACCGGCAGCAGCCGGCGCAATCAGGGCAGCAACCGGGCCAAGACGCATCGGGCAAAGCCGCTTGGGGCTGAGGTGCATTGACATCCGGCAGGCCGGCTGGGAAGTCTTTTGCCGGTCCGGCCGCAGGAGCCGCCGGACCGGTATTCTGATCAATTATTCCGGTGCAAGACATTGAAGAATATTATCTTTGCCAGCTTTCTGGCAGCCGCGGGCGGCTGCGCGCATCACATCAAGCCTGCGGTCACGCATTACAATGGCGACAGCGTGACCATTGCAACGCCGCAGCATCACAAGCGCCGCTGGGCGCTGGCCGCCGCCACCGGCGAAGCGGAGCGGGTCTGCCAGATGGGCCACGGCAAGCATGCCGAACATGCCTCGGTCCGCAAAGCTCCGGCAGAGCGCAGGAATTTCGATCTGTTTCTCTGCCTGAACTGACGGCGCCGCCCGCCGCGGCAGCGGCGCCCGGCCCAACCGGTGCGGCGGCATCTTCGATGCAGCCTGCAGCGGGCGGGAGCCTGCCCCGGCCCGGCCGGCCGGCTGCGGCTCAGCGCATCCAGCCGAGGCTGTCTTCGGTGCGCCGGGTCGAGGGTGTGTATTCGGCGCTGATCCAGCCGTCATAGCCGCTGGCGTCTATGGCGGCGAACAGCTGCTGGAAATCCACTGGCCCGGTGCCCGGTTCGCAGCGCCCCGGTGCGGCGCCGATCTGCACATGGGCGGCGTGGCGGCCGAAAATCTCCCAGACCTTGACCGCATCGCCGTGGATCATCTGGGCATGGTAGGCGTCATATTGCAGACCGACATTGGGACGGTTCACTTCCTCCAGCACTGCCATCGCCAAATTATAGTCATCCAGGAAATAGCCGGGCTGATCGCCGCTGTTCAAAGGTTCGATGGTGAACTGCTGTTCCGGCGCCCGGTCGGCAGCCCATTGCAGGTTCTGCACGAAGGTGCGCTGCGCCGCAGCATCTTTGGTATAACCTGCCATCACATGGATCTTGCCGGCCTTCAGCACCTCAGCATAGCGCAGCACCCGGCGGATGTCGCGCTGGAACCGGTCGACGCCCTCGGGGAGGGCTGCATAACCGGGCATGCCGCCAGTATAATTGGGCGGCGGCGCGTTGATCAGCAGCAGATCCAGCCCGTAGGTCAGCAAGGCGCGCTGGGTCTCCTTGGCCGCAAGCTCATAAGGATAAAGGATTTCCACCGCCTCGAATCCTGCCGCCGCAGCGGCCTGGAACCGGTCGGGATAGGGCAGCTCGGCAAACAGCATCGAGATGTTGGCTGCGAATCTGGGCATCGGTTTACTCCTGGCTTCACGGAGGTTTATCCCGCGCAAAACCGTAAGGCCAAGAGATAGAAAACGACGCATTGTCGCTTTCCCGCAAGAGCTGAGGCCGCGATCCGGATGCCGCTGCCGGAAACCGGCATGTTTCCGCCGGATTTCCCAAGGATAGCAGCCTTCTTGATGAGCCCCGAGCACCTGGCCGGCAGGTTTTCCTGCGGCAGAGGTGCGGCTGCCGACCTGGCCGCCGGTGAGTCTGCTGCAATGGTTTGAACGGGAAGCTCCCGCCCGGCGGGAACGGAACGCGGCCGCCGCGGGGCGGGCGGATGCCTGCCTGCGCCGCCTACGCGGCAGGCAGAACAGACGTTTAATCCGGATCGAGTTCCGCAGACGGGATCAGCGGGAAGAATGCGCCGCCGGACCAGACGCCGAACCAGCCATCTTTGTGGACGCCCAGCTCCGCCAGCCGGTAGAAGCTTTTACGGTCGATCAAGGCCTCCAGCCCGGCCCGCACCATGACATAGGGAGAGGGCTCGCCGCTTTCGCCATCGCGCTCGACGCGGATCGGGTGCTCCGGCCCCGCCGCGGCGGTGTCGCCGATATTGCTGGTGAAGGTGATCAGCTGATCACGCCCCGCGCCTTCAACATCGAAATCCACCGCAACAAATGGCGCGTCCTCGACGGTGATGCCAACCTTTTCAGCCGGGGTTACCAGGTAATATTTTCCCGCCTCCAGTTTCAGGATCGAGGCGAACAGCCTGACCAGCTCAAACCGGGTGAACGGCGTGCCAAGGTAATACCAGCTGCCGTCGCGGGCGATGCGGATGTCCAGGTCGCCGCTGAACGGCGGATTCCACAGGTGGACAGGCGGCAAACCTTTGCCCTTGGCGGCCGTTTTGGCCGCCGCGGCGATGCCGTCTGCATCGGGTGTCACAGCTTTTTGTCCGCTCATTGCTTTTGCCATTTCCAGTCAGCACGATAGAGTAACAGCATATATCCGGGAAACGAGGAATGTCATGCCTGAAACGGACGATCTGCTGGCCGGCATCGAAGCGCTGGACGCCAAGCTGCAACAGGCGCGCGCGTCGATCACCAAGCGCTTTATCGGACAGGAACGGGTGGTGGACCTCACCCTCTCGGTGCTGTTGTGCGGCGGCCACGGGCTGCTGATCGGCCTGCCCGGGCTGGGCAAGACCCGGCTGGTGGAGACGCTGAGCACGGTGATGGGGCTGGATGGCAGCCGGATCCAGTTCACCCCGGACCTGATGCCCGCCGATATTCTGGGCTCCGAGGTGCTGGACACCGCCGCCGACGGCCACCGGTCGTTCCGGTTTGTGCCGGGGCCGGTGTTCTGCCAGCTGCTGATGGCGGATGAGATCAACCGCGCCAGCCCGCGCACCCAGTCGGCGCTGCTGCAGGCGATGCAGGAGCGGATGGTGACGGTGGCGGGCGAGGACCGGCCCTTGGGGGCGCCGTTCCACGTGCTGGCGACCCAGAACCCGATCGAGCAGGAAGGCACCTATCCGCTGCCGGAGGCGCAGCTGGACCGGTTCCTGCTGCAGATCGATGTGAATTATCCCGACCGCGCGACCGAGCGGGAT
>NZ_JAXMOX010000025.1:0-31941 GCF_034669605.1 Leisingera sp. | reverse complement strand
AGGTATGCCCATGGAACCCAAAGAGGTCGGGCGCGCAGTAGAGCATGTCATTCCGACGGTCACCGTCGGGACCCAGCAGCGCGCGGAACGTGACACCCCCGGTGTCAGCGAACACAGCACCCCCGGAGGTGGCCGTGAGACACGCGTCAGCCATCGAGGAAGTGCGCCCGCGACTGTCGTGAGCGGCCTGCTGGCCGGCACCCGGCTGTGGACGATGGAGGGCGACCTCCCGGTGCAATACCTGAGCCCCGGCGACCGCATCATCACCCGCGACAGCGGCATGGTGCGGCTGGGCTCGGTCACCCTGCGCGAGGTGAGTTGCGTCACCGTTCGGATCAAGGCCGGATCGCAGGGCCACACCCGCCCCGAAGATGACCTGGTGCTGCCAGCCACCCAACCGGTTCTGGTGCGCGACTGGCGGGCGCAGGCGCTGTTTGGCGCCAGCCAGGTGATGGTGCCGATATCCCGGCTGGTTGATGGCCAGTTCGTCACCCTCGGCGCGCGCGAGACCCTGCGACTGATCGAGCTGCGGTTTGATCGCCCGCATATCCTTTATGCCGACGGGATCGAAATCGCTTGCGCCACCGCCGCGCCTCAACCGGCGGCCTGAAGCGCGCGCAACACCTGCGGCAGCGCCTCCGGCAGATCCTCGGCAATCAGGCCCGGGCCGATCCGCAGCGCGCTCTCCACATGCAGCCAGGTGGCGGCCTCTGCCGCCGGCATCGGTGCCATCCCGCGCGCCAGCAGGCCAGTGACGAAACCGGCCAGAACGTCGCCGCTGCCTGCGGTGGCAAGCCAGGGCGCGGCGCGGTCATAGACCGCGGCATTGACGACGGCGCGGCCCTCTGGATCGGCGATCACCGAGTCGGGGCCCTTCAGCACCACCGTGCACCCCGCACGACCGGCGGCGACGCGCGCCGCATCGATGCGCGAGAAGGCCGGGCCGCTCTTCGGCGCCTCGCGGAGCCTCTTCGCGAGATCCGGAAACAGCCGGGCAAACTCGCCATCATGCGGGGTGAGCACGCAGCCCGCGTGCAGCCGGGCAAACAGCGCGTCCGGGTCCTCGCGATAGGCGGTCAGCGCATCTGCATCCAGCACCACGCTGGGCCGCGAGGGGTCTGACTGCCCGCTGGCCAGCGCCACCGGCACCAGCGCCCGCGCGCGATCAAGCCCCAGCCCTGGCCCGAGGCAAAGCGCGCCTATCCGCCCGTCCTGCAGCACCTGCGCCAGACCGTCAGCGTCTTCGACCCGGGTCAGCATCAGCCCGGTGATCTGGCAGGCCACCTCCATCTGCGCCGCGCCGGGGGCGCCCAGCGTCACCAGCCCCGCACCGATCCGCAGCGCGCCGCGCGCCGCCAGACGCGCCGCGCCGGTCCGCCCGAAGCCGCCGGTGAGCACAAGCGCGTGGCCATGAGAGAACTTGTGCCCCGCGTCCTTGCCCAGGCCCTCTGGACGGCCGGTCAGGCGCAGGGTCTCCGTCCCAGGCCCCTCCGCATCAAGGCCGATGTCCTTGACCACCAGAGCGCCGCAGAGCTCGGGGCCATCCGACAGGACATGCCCCGGTTTGGCACTGTGAAAGCTGACCGTCAGGTCCGCCCGGACAGCCGGCGCCGCATCGCGGTCCGCCAGCAGCCTGCCACTGTCGGCGCAAAGGCCGCTCGGCACATCCACGGCAACGCGGCGCGGCCAGTCCTGCGACGGCCGCCCTTCGAGTGCTGCGGCCAGTTCACCCTGCAGCGGCCGGGTCAGCCCGGTGCCAAAGAGCGCGTCGACACTAAGATCGCAGACGCCCCGCGCGGCCAACGCCGCACCGGTCAGCGGCCGCACCTCGCCCAGCTCGCACCAGCGCTGGTGGTTCGTCCGCGCGTCCGGGGGCAGCTTGGCGGCGTCACCGTAGAGGAACACCGACACCTGCCAGCCGCGCGCCCGCAACAGCCGGGCCACCACGAACCCGTCGCCGCCGTTGTTGCCGGGGCCGCACAGCACGGTCGCGGATCGCGCGCCCTCGGCCAGCTCCGGCCATGTCTCGAGGACCGCCGCAACCACCCCCTGCCCGGCCCGCTCCATCAGCGCGGCACCGGTCACCGCGCCGCTTTGGATCGCGGCCCGTTCGACGGCGCGCATCCCCGCGGCGGTCAGCAAATCCCTCATCATCCCTCCGGATTCATTTCTGCTTGATTATTACGCAAATCGCCCGTTCTTTAGGCGCATGTATTTCACCGCTGGCCAAAACCGCCGCTCCCGGACCCTACACAATTGTAGCCTCAGGTGAGAAGTGGTCTGAGCGGCTCAACACCCTTTGCGAGGAGGCACCACATGAAGAAAATCGAGGCGATCATCAAGCCGTTCAAGCTTGATGAGGTCAAGGAGGCGCTGCAGGACGTTGGCGTCCAGGGCCTCAGCGTGGTCGAGGTCAAGGGCTTCGGACGGCAAAAAGGCCATACCGAGCTCTACCGCGGCGCGGAATATGTGGTGGATTTCCTGCCCAAGGTGAAGATCGAGGTTGTGCTCGACGACGATCAGGTCGACGGCGCGATCGAGGCCATTGTCGAGGCCGCCAAGACCGACAAGATCGGCGACGGCAAGATCTTCGTCACCCCGGTCGAACAGGCCATCCGCATCCGGACCGGCGAAACCGGCTCCGACGCCCTCTGACACAGGACCTCGCGCGCCCCGGACCCCGGTCCGGGGCCTCCTGCAGGGCGTGACCCATCGTGCGATCCCGGACCGGCTCCGGGACCGCGACCAACCAAAGCAACAAGGGAATGACCAAATGAGCGCAAAAGACCTGCTCAAGCTGATCAAGGACGAAGACGTCGCATACGTCGACATCCGCTTCACCGACCCGCGCGGCCGGCTGCAGCACGTGACCGTGATCGAAAGCGAAGTCGACGAGGATTTCCTCGAAGAGGGCTTCATGTTCGACGGCTCCTCCATCGCCGGCTGGAAGTCGATCGAAGCTTCTGACATGAAGCTGATGCCCGACACCGAAAGCGCCTATATCGACCCGTTCTATGCCGAGAAGACCGTCTGCGTGCATTGCTCGGTCGTCGAGCCCGACACCAACGAGGCCTACAACCGCGACCCGCGCGGCACCGCCGAGAAGGCCGAGGCCTACCTCAAGTCCTCCGGCATCGGTGACAGCTCGTTCTGGGGCCCTGAGGCCGAGTTCTTCCTGTTCGACGACGTTCGCTTCTCGAACACCATCAACAAGGTCTCCTACGAGGTCGACGCGATCGACGGCTCGTGGAACACCGACACCGAATACGAGATGGGCAACACCGGCCACCGTCCGGGTCTCAAGGGCGGCTACTTCCCGGTCAACCCGACCGACGACGGCCAGGACATCCGTTCCGAGATGCTCTCGACCATGAAGCGCCTCGGCATGAAGGTCGACAAGCATCACCACGAAGTGGCCTCCTGCCAGCACGAGCTGGGCCTGATCTTCGGCTCGCTTACCAAGCAGGCCGACGAGATCCAGAAGTACAAATACGTGGTGCACAACGTGGCCCAGGCCTATGGCAAGTCGGCGACCTTCATGCCGAAGCCGATCTATGGCGACAACGGCACCGGCATGCACGTCAACATGTCGATCTGGAAGGACGGCAAGCCGCTGTTTGCCGGCGACAAATACGCCGACCTCAGCCAGGAAGCGTTGTATTTCATCGGCGGCATCCTGAAGCATTCCAAGACCCTGAATGCCTTCACCAACCCGTCCACCAACTCCTACAAGCGCCTGATCCCGGGCTTTGAAGCCCCGGTTCTGCGCGCCTATTCCGCCCGCAACCGCTCCGGCTGCGTGCGGATCCCGTGGACCGAAAGCCCGAAAGCCAAGCGTGTCGAGGCCCGTTTCCCCGATCCGGCGGCCAACCCCTACCTGTGCTTTGCCGCGCTGCTGATGGCCGGCCTGGACGGCATCCGCAACAAGATCGACCCGGGCGAAGCCATGGACAAGAACCTGTACGATCTGCCGGCCGAAGAGCTGGAAGGCATCCCGACCGTCTGCGGCAGCCTGCGCGAAGCTGTTGACGCGCTGGCCGCCGACCACGACTTCCTGCTGCAGGGCGACGTGTTCACCAAGGACCAGATCGACGGCTATATCGAGCTGAAGATGGAAGAGGTGCACAAATACGAGCACACCCCGCATCCGGTCGAATTCGGCATGTACTACAGCTGCTAAGGTGCAGAGCCATGAATTTGAAAGGGCGTCCCTCGGGGCGCCCTTTTTCTCATTCACGGGGCGCGTTCGGCTGACAGGCGTTCCGGCTTTCGGTGCTCCCGCAGGCAGGGCGGCTTTTTCTTGCCCTTGTTTTGCGGCTGCTGTATTCCGGCCCGCTCCCCGCCTGTGAAAGGAGCCTTTTCCATGACTGCCCCCAACACCCTTGGTATCGATTTCGGCACCTCCAATTCAGCAGCGGGGATTGCCGTGGCAGGCCGGCCATGGCTGGTTGAGATGGAACCGGGTGAACAAACCCTGCCCACTGCAGTGTTTTTTGACGAAGGCAGCCGCAGAATGCGGATCGGCCACAGCGCGACACGCGCACTGATCAGCGGGGACGAGGGGCGTTTCATGCGGGCCTTGAAAAGCCTGCTGGGCACCCCGCTGCTGCATGAGGAACGACGGCTAGGCGGCGAGCGGATCAGTTTCGGAACCCTCATTGCCCGCTTTCTGGCAGAGATGAAACGGCGCGCCGAGACAGCCACGCATATGGAGTTCACCCATGCCCTGTCCGGCCGGCCGGTGCGGTTTCATTCCAAAGATGAAACCCGCAACATCCAGGCGGAAAAAGACCTGCGTGCTTGTTACCTGGAGGCCGGCTTTCAGGATGTGCTGTTCATGTATGAGCCGGAAGCAGCCTTAAGGGCCGCCGCGCCTGCACCGGGCTGCGGGCTGATTGTCGATATCGGCGGCGGCACCTCGGACTTCACCGCCTTTGAACAGGATAAAAACGACACCACCCGCATCCTGGCCTCGCATGGGGTGCGGCTGGGCGGCACCGATTTTGACCGGCAGCTGAGCATTCATCATGTGATGCCGCTGCTGGGACGCGGCAGCCAGATCCGCAACACCTTCGGCGGCGGCACCCTGCCGGCGCCGAACCGGTTGTTCAATGATCTGGCCACCTGGCAGATGATCCCTTTCCTCTACAGCCCGGAAAGCCGCAGGGCAGCAAAGGACCTGGCCGCCAATGCAGTTGAACCGGACATGCTGGCCCGCCTGGTTTCGGTGCTGGAGGATGAACTGGGCCACGAGCTGGCTTTTGCTGTCGAGCGCGGCAAGATCCAGGCCAACACGGCGGGCGGCGCGGCGGCGATCGACCTGAAGCTGCTGCAGCGCGGCCTGTCCGTGCCGCTGCCCGCCTCGGAGATGAACCAGACACTGGCAGAGCAGACCGCAGCCATCGGCGCTTGCGCGGCTGAGACACTGGCGCAGGCCGGGCTCACAGCCGGCAGCGTCGACCGGATCGTGCTGGTCGGCGGCTCTTCGCTTTTGGCGGCGGTTCAGGCCCAAATGCGCAGCATCTGCCCAAACGCCCGCGTTGAAACTGGAAATGCCATGACGGCCGTGGCCGACGGCCTTGCCCTGGCAGCCGGAACAGCCTTCACCTAGATAAATACGAACCATACCCGGTTTTTCCCGTTAGACACCGGCTGCCAGCACGTTAGGCTGCAAGGCACGAGTCACATTTTGAGAGTTCTTTCATGCGCCGGCTGATTGCCCCTGCCCTGATTTCCGCCCTGCTTGCTTCCCCTGCCCTGGCCGCCACCTGCGGCAATACGTCTTCCGGGTTTGAGACCTGGAAGCAGGACTTCCAGCGCGAGGCCAAACGCGCAGGCGTGCGCAAGGCGGGGCTGCAGGCGCTGGCCAATGCGCAATATGCCAGCCGCACCATCTCTGCCGACCGCAACCAGAAGAGCTTCAAATACTCGCTGGAGAAGTTCATGCAGATCCGCGGGTCAGCGACCATTGTGGCGCAGGGCCGCAAGCGAAAGGCACGCAACCCGGAGTTCTATGCTGCACTGGAGCGTAAATACGGCGTGCCGGCCGGCGTGCTGATTGCCATCCATGGAATGGAGACCGCGTTTGGCAACTATATGGGCGACAGCCAGGTGGTTTCGGCCATCGTGACGCTGACCTACGATTGCCGGCGCTCTGATTTCTTCCGCCCGCATGCGCTAGGGGCGCTGAAACTGGTGGACCAAGGCGCCATCACCACGGCCACTCTGGGCGCCAGACATGGCGAGCTGGGCCATACCCAGTTCCTGCCTGGCAATGCGCTGCAATACGGGATTGACTGGGACGGCAACGGGCGGGTGGATTTCTACAACATGGGGGATGCGATGGCCTCCACTGCGAATTACCTGCGCCAAAAGGGCTGGAAGCCCGGCAAAGGCTATCAGCAGGGCGAGCCGAACTACCGGGTTCTGAAGCAATGGAACGCCGCGACGGTCTATCAGAAGTCGCTGGCAATCATGGGGCGCCAGATCGACCGCTGACCGTCGCCTTTCCCAACCTACGGCTGATATCTGCGCCCGGTCTTTGGCGGGCTGCGGACACCAGCGGCTGACCGTCCCAGGAACAGTGCAGGTGATTCCCGGATTACTGTAGGCTCTGGGGCATCAATGTGTCCGCCCCCCGCCACAGTTGAGCCGTATTGCAGCCCGCAGCACCCGCATATCTTGATGAAAATCATTTAAAATCAAACCCTTCACAAACGCCGTATTTTACCGCCGTCTGTTCAGCCATTTTCGTCAGAACCTTAATTCCTGCCCCACTTTGAACTCCTTCAAATTTTAACCTTCTTCCATCGGCACCCTGAATGGAGGATCCGGACGATGGCAGAAACCACACAGCACACAGGCAGGCTGGGCCTGGAGAGCCGCGATACCGGAACTCTTTCGGCTGCGGTTGCCGCGGTTGTGGACACGCTTGAGGATTTCGGCCATCCGGCCGAAACGATTGCCGCCCGCGCCGAGAACACTGCCAGGCTGCAATGCGACCATTATCATGTGACAGTCCGGCTGCGCCGGGTGCCCCTGCGGCGCTCCAGCAAACTGACCAGCAGCATAATGCAGCCCTCGGCGATCCTGGAATTGTCACTGTCCCCGGTCTTCCCCGGCTATTGCGACCAGGAAATCTCGGAACTGCTGCTGGCGGAAATGCTGCGGCGCCTGCTGCCAGAGGTTGATGCGACCTCCGTCGAATGGCTGGAGACCGGAACCGCGCTGACCTGCGAACAGTTCCTTGGTGCGTTTACCGCCGGCAACGGCCAGCCGGAACAACCGCATCCGCCCATCGCTGGCACCGCAAACGCCTTAGAAAGCCAACCTCAGCAAACCGGGCCGGCCAAGCTGCGCGGCCGTGAACGCTTCACTCCGGTTGAGCAAACCGCGCTGGAGCTGGAAGCCCATTGCGACCGGGTCTTCCTGGCCGCCAATGGCAGCCGCGGCAGCGCCGCGGCCCCGGACAGCGCCGGGCTGATCCACGCCCGCATCCGCAACCCGGAGCCGGCTGGCTTTGCGCGCCTCAGCTGGGGCAGCCAATTGCGGGCGTCAGCCCTGGCCGCAGTCACCCTGGCCGGCACTGGCCGCCTGCGCTTCATCAGCCACCTGTTGCTGCTGACAGCTCTGTTCCTCTATCTGGAAAGCGCCGGCATGGTTCAGGCCGCGCGTCCGCTGCTGCCCTGACCCCAGGACCGGGCGCCGGATGGCTGTGAAGGGCGCACACAAACGCGTGTGCCTGCAGCAAGCGCATCTGCATATCACCGCGCAGGAAATCCCCCGGCAGAAGCAGGTCCGGCTCCCGATACCAAGGCGCGTTGCAGCGGCACGATGGCCGTCCAGCCTGCACAGCGGCTTTCCGCGACGTTGCTGAACCGGGCATGCATAGGTCAGAAACGACTGCAGAACCCGTCGTTTTCTGCAGCGATTCCGGCAGCAGACGCCGCCACATTGGACAGACCTGTGCAGCGACGGAGGCCACGCATGAACGAGCATTACCGCGACATCCGCAAGATCGACCCAACCCGCGGCGCCAACCTGGGCGACAACACGCCGAACAATAATGACCGGGTTGAGATCGGCCCGACCCAGCTGGCTTTTGGCGAATGGGCCGAGGCCGGGCTGCAACTGCCCGACTTACAGGAAATGCGCAAGTTCCGCTGGGAGCGGCTGACCCGGTTCATCAATGACCGCGGCTATGCCGGCCTTCTGGTGTTTGACCCGCTGAACATCCGCTATGCCACCGACAGCACCAATATGCAGCTGTGGAACACCCACAATCCGTTCCGCGCCCTGCTGATCTGCGCCGACGGCTATATGGTGCTGTGGGACTACAAGCAGTCACCGTTCCTCAGCGAGTTCAACCCGCTTGTACGCGAGCAGCGGGCTGGCGCCGATCTGTTCTATTTCGACCGCGGCGACAAGGTGGATGTGGCGGCGGATGTGTTCTCCAACGAGGTCCGCAAGCTGCTGGAAGAGCACAGCGGCAGCAACAGGCGCCTGGCGGTGGACAAGATCATGCTGCACGGGCTGCGCGCGCTGGAGGCGCAAGGGCTGGAGATCCTCCCTGGCGAAGAGCTGACCGAGAAATGCCGCGCGGTGAAAGGCCCGGACGAGATTCTGGCCATGCGCTGCGCCAGCCACGCCTGCGAAACAGCCGTAGCGGCAATGGAGCGGTTTGCCCGCGAACAGGTACCCGGCGGCAATATTTCGGAGGACGACGTCTGGGCGGTGCTTCACGCCGAAAACATCCGCCGCGGCGGCGAATGGATCGAAACCCGCCTCCTCGCCTCCGGCCCGCGCACCAACCCCTGGTTCCAGGAATGCGGCCCCCGCATCATCCAGAACAACGAGATGATCAGCTTTGACACCGACCTGGTCGGCTCTTACGGGATCTGCATCGATATCTCGCGCAGCTGGTGGATTGGTGACGAGAAACCGCGCGCCGACATGGTATATGCCATGCAGCACGGGGTCGAGCATATCCGCCACAACATGGAGATGCTGAAGCCCGGTGTGAACATTCAGGACCTGTCCAGGGCCTGTCATCCGCTGGATCCGCAGTTCCAGAAGCAGAAATACGGCTGCATGATGCATGGCGTCGGCCTCTGTGATGAATGGCCGCTGGTCGCCTACCCGGATCAGATGGTCGAAGGCGCCTTCGACTATGAGCTTGAGCCGGGCATGGTGCTCTGTGTCGAGGCGCTGATCTCCCCCGAAGGCGGCGATTTCTCGGTCAAGCTGGAAGACCAGGTGCTGATCACCGAGGACGGCTATGAAAACCTGACCAAATACCCGTTCGACAAGGACCTGCTGGGCGAGGCCTGATCCCTGGCAGCCGGCCCTTCCTGTACCGGTCCCTCCAGTTCAGGAGGGGCCGGAATGCCCTGCGGCGCCGTCAGGCACCTGCGCTTATCCCAGGCCAGCGCATGCCCCCCGCGCAACGCAATTTCCCCGGCCTCCGTCTGGAACAGATGCCGCACGTCAAACTGCAGATGCGCGCAGTCTTTCGCAGGTTCCGGGATTTCAAAAATATCAACGTCAATCATCTGCTCAGACAGCGGCTTGCCCCGCGATACCCGCGTTCTTCATTGTCTTGTTTTCGGAGAACGTCGGCAAAGCCGTTGCAATCACCGCCCAATTGCAGCCAGAGGCCAGCTTCCAGTGACGGGTCAGCAAAACGCAGGTCGTGTCCGGCGACATCACAAAGGCCGAACTGGTAACAAGGCCCGCCTCAGTATACCGGCCGAATTTCCAGCGTGCGCGATTGCAAACATCCGCAAACACTGCCTCTTCTCCCTATCGCGTGCAGCTTGCGGCGTGTAGCCGCCACTGCCGTTCCGGCACATTGCGCTCATCTGCCTTCACCTTCCCGTGACGTTGCAGGCTGCCGCCTTGTTCAGGTCCCATTGAGCGATCAATCTAAGCGGAACACCCAATAAAGGCCACGCCCATGCCCGCTGAACGCATCTCCTTTCCCGGCCATGCCGGAAACACCCTTGCTGCCCGGCTCGACCTGCCCGAGGGACCGGTCCTGGCAACGGCGCTGTTTGCCCATTGCTTTACCTGTTCCAAGGACATCCCGGCGGCGCGGCGCATCGCCGGGCGGCTGGCGGCAATGGGGATTGCAGTGCTGCGGTTCGACTTTACCGGTCTGGGGCATTCCGAAGGGGAGTTTGAGAACACCTCCTTCAGCTCCAATGTCGCGGATCTGATTATGGCGGCGCAGTATCTGGCGTCCCGCGACATGGCCCCATCGCTGCTGATCGGCCATTCGCTGGGCGGCGCGGCGGTGCTGCGGGCACGGGCCGGCATCCCGTCGGTCAAAGGCGTGGTGACACTGGGTGCGCCGTTCGATCCCGGCCATGTCTCGCACCACTTCGACGCTGCCTTGCCCGAAATTGACGCCAAGGGCCGCGCGGAAGTGTGCCTGGGCGGGCGGCCTTTCATCATTGGCAAGGCGTTTGTCGAGGACATAAACGCTGAAGCGCTGGCGCCGGCGATTGCCGGCCTCAAGGCCGCACTGCTGGTGCTGCATGCCCCGCGGGATGAAACGGTAAGCATCGACAATGCGGCTTCGATCTTTACAGCCGCGAAACACCCCAAGAGCTTTGTCACCCTGGATGACGCCGATCACCTGATCACCCGCGCTGCGGATGCGGAATATGCCGCCGAGGTGATTGCCGCCTGGGCCGGGCGCTATGTCGGCATGACCCCGCCCGCGCCGCCGCCAGGTGCGCCCGAAGGCATCCTGCGGGTGACAGAGGCGGACCCGGAGGGGTTCCTGCAGGATGTGCAATCCGGTCCCTATCACCACACCTATGCGGATGAACCGCTGGCCTATGGCGGCACCAACCGTGGCATGTCGCCCTACGGCTTCGTGGCGGCGGGGCTGGGCGCCTGCACCTCGATGACGCTGCGGATGTACGCCCGCCGCAAGGGGTGGCCGCTGGAGGGGATCAGCGTCGATGTGAGCCATGACAAGGTCCATGCCCAGGATGCCCAGCCGACGGGGCCGGCCAAAATCGACCAGTTCACCCGGGTGATCCACCTCTGCGGCCCTTTGAGCGGCGAACAGCGGGCCAAGCTGATGGAGATTGCCGATAAATGCCCGGTGCATCGGACCTTGGAAAACGGCGCCAAGGTGGTGACACATCTGGAAACCTCGACTCGGGCGGCAACCGGGCAACTTTAAAATCAGGGACCTCCCGCGCCCGGCCCTTGCGGGAAGCCTGCAACGGCATCGGCCCTGGGCCCGGCGGCGCAAGCGGTGAAACGGGCAATGATACCGCAATCATCAGGGCAATCTGCCTCATGTCCGTCTCCCAGCCTTGCTGTCCTGCCGCTCCTGATCTAAGAGGCCGGGCATCTGCTGCACAATCACATAAAGGTGCTTTCGCCATGATCCCCCGCTATGCCCGCCCCGAGATGGTCGCCATCTGGTCGCCTGAGACCAAATTCAAGATCTGGTACGAGATCGAGGCCCATGCCTGCGAAGCGATGGCCAACCTCGGCGTGATCCCGCGCGAAAACGCTGACGCCGTATGGAAAGCCAAGGACGTGGAATTCGACGTCGCCCGCATCGACGAGATTGAAGCGGTGACCAAACATGACGTGATCGCCTTCCTCACCCATCTGGCTGAGCATGTCGGCAGTGACGAGGCCCGCTTTGTGCATCAGGGCATGACGTCGTCGGACGTGCTGGACACCTGCCTGAATGTACAGCTGGTGCGCGCCGCAGACATCCTGCTGGACGGCATGGACAAGTTGCTCGCCGCGCTGAAGAAGCGCGCGCTGGAGCACAAGGACACCGTGCGCGTCGGCCGCAGCCACGGCATCCATGCCGAACCCACCACGATGGGGCTGACCTTTGCCCGTTTCTACGCCGAGATGGACCGCAACAAGCAGCGCCTGGCCGCCGCCCGCGCGGAAGTCGCCACCGGTGCGATCTCCGGCGCGGTCGGCACCTTTGCCAATGTTGACCCGGCGGTCGAAGAGCATGTCTGCGAACAGCTGGGCCTGCGGCCTGAGCCGATCTCCACCCAGGTGATCCCGCGCGACCGCCATGCGATGTTCTTTGCCACCCTCGGCGTCATTGCGTCCTCGATCGAAAACGTTGCTGTGGAAATCCGCCACATGCAGCGTACCGAAGTGCTGGAAGGCGCCGAATTCTTCTCGATGGGCCAGAAAGGCTCCTCGGCGATGCCGCATAAGAAGAACCCGGTTCTGACCGAAAACCTGACCGGTCTGGCGCGTCTGGTCCGCATGACTGTTGTGCCCGCGATGGAAAACGTGGCGCTGTGGCACGAACGGGACATCTCGCATTCCTCCGTGGAACGCGGCATCGGCCCCGACGCGACCGTCACCCTGGATTTCGCCCTGCACCGCCTGGCGGGGGTCATCGACAAGATGCTGGTGTTCCCCGAGAACATGCTGGACAACATGAACAAATTCCCGGGCCTGGTGATGTCGCAGCGGGTCCTTCTGGCGCTGACTCAAGCGGGTGTCAGCCGTGAGGACGCCTATGCCATGGTGCAGCGCAACGCCCTGAAAGTCTGGGAAGACCGCGTTGATTTCCGCGAACTGCTGCTGGCCGATGCCGATGTGGTTGCGGCCCTGGGCGAAGAAGCGATCAACGAGAAATTCGACATGGGCTATCACACCAAACATGTTGATACGATCTTCAAGCGGGTGTTTGGCGAGTAAGCCGGCCTGCTTTACAGCCTCCAGCGCCCCGCCATCCCGGCGGGGCGTTTTTTTGTTTGCACCAGCAGGTTTTCACAAACGCGTTTTTGATATGAAAAAATTAGCCCGCCCGCGGCTTGCAGGCGTACATTGATCACGACTTTACGCACCAGGAGATCACGACATGCGTTTTTTTGCTCTTGCCGCTGCCTTGACCCTGCCGATCACGGCCCATGCCGCAGGCGGCAATGACTGGAACCCGCCGAAGCCCTCCGAAACCACCAAGACCTGCAAGGGCAAGCGGGTCTGGGACGCAAACAAGAAACGTTGCGTGCGACCCAGGAAATCTTCCCTGAACCAGCAGGGCCTGATGGATGCCGCGCGCGAGCTGGCCTATGCCGGCCGCCAGCAAGACGCCCAGTCGGTGCTCCGCGCGATGCCGGACCAGCAGGACTCTCTGGTGCTGACCTACTGGGGCTTCACGCACCGTAAACTCGGGAATTTGGAACTGGCGCAAACCTACTATGACCGGGCATTGAAGCGGAATCCGGATAATATTCTTGCCCGTTCGTACATGGGCCAGGGCCTTGTGGAACAGGGCAAATACGGCGCAGCCCTGATACAGTGGAAAGAGATCAAGGCACGGGGCGGCGATGGCAGCTGGGCCGAAGCATCGCTGCGCAACGCCTTGGAAACAGGTGCATCCTACAACTATTAGCTTCAGCCTTTCTTTACGGCTTGCGGCGTATCCTGGCCTCCACGATTGAGAAGAATCTTTGGTAGGGTGCGAGAATGCCTCAAGACAACATGCTGGCGCTTCCGATGGCTTCAGGCAGCCCGGGTCTGGGCGGGATCGGAACCCCGGCCCGATTGGGCACAGCGGGCGGCAGCGGGCTGAGCGGCAAGGCCAAAGCCGCAATCATCGTCCGGCTGCTGCTGAATGAAGGCGCGGAAATCCCGCTGGAGGAACTGCCGGACGACCTGCAGCTGGAACTGACCCAGCAGATGGGTAAGATGAGCATTGTCGACCGCGACACGCTGAACGCGGTTGCGGGCGAATTTGCCGATCTTCTGGACAATATCGGCCTGCATTTCCCCAATGGTCTGGCCGGCGCGCTGAACGCGATGCAAGGCAAGATCAGCCGCCACACCCACAGCCGCCTCCGCAAAGAAGCGGGCGTTCGCCAGTTCGGCGATCCCTGGGAGCGCCTGAAACAGCTGCCGCCCGAAGATCTGGCCGGATTGGCCGAGGCGGAAAGCACTGAAGTGGCCGCGGTTCTGCTGTCCAAGCTGGACACCGCCAAGGCCGCGCAAATGCTGGTGCACCTGCCCGGCCCGATTGCCCGCCGCATCACCTATGCCGTCAGCCACACCGCCAACGTCACGCCTGAAACCGTGGATCGGATCGGCCTGTCGCTTGCCGCTCAGGTCGAAGCCCGGCCCGATCTCGCCTTTGATGAGACCCCGGGCCAGCGTCTTGGCGGCATTCTGACCGAAGCCGCCGCCGCCAAACGGGACGAGGTGCTGACGGCGCTGGACGAAGAAGATGTGGATTTTGCCACCAAGGTGCGCAAAGCGATCTTCACCTACGCGCTGATCGCCAAACGGATGCGCCCGATCGACGTGCCCAAGCTGATGCGGGTGCTGTCGCCGCCGGATATGGTCACGGCCATGGCCTTTGCCACCGAAGAGGAAGATGTTGCGACCAACGAATTCCTGCTCAAGAACATGTCCAGCCGGATGGCCGATAACATCCGCGATGAAGTGAGAGAGCGCGGCAAGGTCAAACGCAGCGATGGCGAGGTTGCGTTCAGCTTGATCATCTCGGCGATGCGGGATCTTGTGGCCACTGGCGAGATTGACCTGAAATCCGACGAGGACGAGGCGGAAGACGGCTAAAATCCGCCACTCTTTCCGGCGCTGCAGCTGGGCGGTCCATTCTGCCCGCGCCTGCGAGCTGCTTGTACCTGCCGTTCCGGCTGCGTATGATGCGGACTTCCAGGCGCATTTCCGCGCCGCAGCCATCCAGACGCCATGCCTGTAGATCCTTCCGAGCTCTCCACCTGGAGCCATGTCAAATATTATGGCAGCAACCTGTTTCTGCGCGGGCTGCTGGTCTGCACGCGGCTGATCCCCTATCGGCTGAGAGTGCCCTTGATGGGCCGGCTGGTGACGGCCATGGGCCGGTTGGCCGGGTTCGACAAGCGGGTCCGCATCAACCTGGATCTTGTCAGCCCCGAACTGTCAGAAATCGACCCGGACTCGCTGTACCGGGACGTCAGCAACAATGCGGGCCGGATGATTGCCGAAATCTATGCCGGCGCCCCCTTTCACGACCGCGCCAAGGCAGCACCCATTACCGGCCCTGGCCTGAAAGCGCTGGAAGAGGCCCGGGCGGCAGGACGCCCGGTGCTGCTGGCAACGGCTCATTTCGGCAATTATGACGCTGCCCGCGCGGCCCTGTTCGCCCGTGGTTTCGAGATGGGCGCGCTTTACCGGCGGATGGCCAACCCCTATTTCAATGACCACTATGTTGCCGCCATCAAAGGCAACGGCGAACCCTTGTTCGAGCAGGGCAAGCGCGGCATGGTCGAGCTGGTCCGGCATCTGAAAAAGGGCGGCATCGCGGCCATCGTTACCGATCTGCACGCCCAGGGCGGAGAGCTGATCGATTTCTTCGGCAAGCCTGCAGTCACTTCTACTGTGCCGGCCGAACTGGCGCTGAAATTCGGCGCCGCTGTGATCCCTGTCTATGCCGTACGCCAGGACAACGGTCTGGACTTTGAGATCGTGATGAGCGCCGAGATCCCGCATTCAGATCCGCTTACCATGACCAAATCCTTGAGCGCGGATCTGGAAGCCATCGTGCGCAAGCACACCGGCCAATGGTTCTGGATCCACCGGCGCTGGAAACCCTATGTGCCGGTATCCAAGCCCGGCAGAAAGGCAAATCCCGAGGCGGGCTGAGGCCAGTTTCTACTCGGCCCGGGCAGCGGCAATGATACGGCCAAAGGGCGCCTCTTGCACCAATACGGCAGCGGGCCGGCTTCCTGGCACCGGGACGGACAGTTCCAGCTCCCCTGCCCCGTCCCATTCCGCGGTGATCTGCCAGTCTTCCACCACATTGGCATAGCTCAAGGTCTTGCCCGCCAGTTCACCGCGGGTGATCGTAATGGTCCGTTCGGGCGTGTAGCGCACCAGCTGCACCAGCAGCCTCGTATCCCCCATCTGCACCCGTGGCTGCAGCCGGATCACCAGATCCTCGCCATTCCGCTCGAGCGACAGCGACACCGGACGCGGCCGCGACTGGTGTTTGCCAATGGCGCCGTCCGCTTTCATGGCATCGGCACCGACCACATCATCCTGGCCCATGATGATCATTTGAGGCGTATAGATCATCCTGCGGCCGCCCGCATGCGCATAGCCTTTTTGCCGCTTGGTATGGGACGGCTTGGCGAATTGATCCTTCCAGCCGATGTAATCCCAGTAATCCACGTGCAATGCCAGCGGCAGCACATCCTTGCGCGCAGCCAGCTCATGCAACAGTGCATCGGCCGGAGGGCAGGACGAACACCCCTGCGACGTATAAAGCTCCACCACCACGGGTTCCGCAGCCGATTGACTGTATACCGGCAAGGCCAGTGCCAAAGATGCTGCTATCGACGCCAGAATTTTCATGAATCGCCCGCTGCGTTTGTTAGGCTTCTGGTCTAATGGTGTGCCTGCAGATACGCCAATCAATCATTTTTGAGCCGGATTTGAGCAGTGGAAGCGGCGTTGCACTGAAAAAATGTGTACTATTGCATACAAAAGTGCCCCCTGCGTCGATTGGGCTATTGAATGCTTAATCGTCCTCATGCATTTAGCTGGCAGCGAATTCCCCGATTTCAAATCCTTGAGGGAGGCCAAACATGCCTATCACCGTCGGACAGGACAATGCCAAAGCGCGCAAAACGCTCAGCGTCAACGGCAAGTCGATCTCTTTTTACTCCATCCCAGCAGCCACTGAAGCCGGCTTTGGCGATTTCTCCAGACTGCCGGCCGCGCTGAAGGTGGTGCTGGAAAACATGCTGCGCTTCGAGGACGGCGGCTTTTCCGTGTCCACTGATGACATCAAGGCGTTCGGTGAGTGGGCCGAAAAGGGCGGCAAGAACCCGCGCGAGATCGCCTACCGCCCGGCCCGCGTGCTGATGCAGGACTTCACCGGTGTTCCCGCCGTTGTGGACCTGGCCGCAATGCGCGACGGCATCGTCGGCCTGAAAGGCTCGGCCGCCAAGATCAACCCTCTGGTTCCCGTCGACCTGGTGATCGACCATTCGGTGATGATCGACGAGTTCGGCAACCCGCGCGCGTTCCAGATGAACGTTGACCGCGAATACGAGCGCAACATGGAGCGCTACCAATTCCTGAAATGGGGCCAGACCGCATTCGACAACTTCCGCGTTGTGCCGCCGGGCACCGGCATCTGCCACCAGGTGAACCTGGAATATCTGGCCCAGACGGTTTGGACCGACACCGACCAGGACGGCAATGAAGTCGCCTATCCCGACACCCTGGTCGGCACCGACAGCCACACCACCATGGTCAACGGCGCGGCCGTGCTGGGCTGGGGCGTTGGCGGTATCGAGGCCGAAGCGGCGATGCTGGGCCAGCCGATCTCGATGCTGATCCCCGAGGTTGTCGGGTTCGAGCTGACCGGCGAGATGACCGAAGGCACCACCGGCACCGACCTGGTTCTGAAGGTCGTGGAAATGCTGCGCGAGCTGGGTGTGGTCGGCAAGTTCGTCGAATTCTACGGTTCCGGTCTCGACAAGCTGCCGCTGGCCGACCGGGCGACCATCGCCAACATGGCGCCGGAATACGGTGCCACCTGCGGCTTTTTCCCGATCGACGCCGAAACCATCCGCTACCTGCGCAACACCGGCCGCGATGAGGACCGCATCGCGCTGGTCGAGGCCTATGCCAAGGAAAACGGCTTCTGGCGCGACGAGACCTACAACCCGATCTACACCGACACCCTGAGCCTCGACATGGGTTCCATCGTGCCCGCGATCTCCGGCCCGAAACGGCCGCAGGACTATATCGCGCTGGACACTGCCGCGGCCACATTTCACAAATATGTGGAAGGCCAGCGCAGCGCCAAGGACGCAAGCGCCCGCGCCGAGGGCCGCTGGGAGGCCGAGGGCGGCCAGCCCGAGCCGCAGGAAATCCCCGGCAACGAAGGCCACCACAAGCTGGGCTACGTCACCACCGAAAACGGCAATTACCAGCTGCACGACGGCTCGATCGTGATCGCCTCGATCACCTCCTGCACCAACACCTCGAACCCCTACGTGATGATCGGTGCGGGTCTGGTGGCGAAAAAGGCGCACGCGCTGGGCCTGACCCGCAAGCCCTGGGTCAAGACCTCGCTGGCGCCGGGTTCGCAGGTGGTCTCCGAGTATCTCGAAGCGGCGGACCTGCAGAAGGACCTGGATGCCATCGGCTTCAACCTGGTCGGCTACGGCTGTACCACCTGCATCGGCAACTCCGGCCCGCTGGCCGAGGAAATCTCGAAATGCATCAATGATCATGATCTGATCGGTGTTTCGGTGCTGTCGGGCAACCGCAACTTCGAAGGCCGGATCTCGCCGGACGTGCGCGCCAACTATCTGGCCTCGCCGCCGCTGGTCGTGGCCTATGCGCTGGTTGGCGACATGAATGTCGACATCACCACCGCACCGCTCGGCCAGGACAAGGACGGCAACGACGTCTACCTCAAGGACATCTGGCCGACGCAGAAGGAAATCGCCGATCTGGTCGAGCAGACTGTGACCCGCGAGGCGTTCCAGTCGAAATACGCCGATGTTTTCAAGGGCGACGAAAAGTGGCAGGCCGTCGAGATCACCGACGCGGAGACCTATGACTGGCCCGCAGCCTCGACCTACATTCAGAACCCGCCTTATTTCCAGGGCATGGGCACCGAGCCGGGCACCATCTCGAACATCGAGAACGCCAAGGTTCTGGCGGTGCTGGGCGATATGGTCACCACCGACCACATCTCGCCTGCGGGCTCCTTTGCCACCACCACCCCGGCCGGCAAATATCTGCTGGAGCGTCAGGTTCAGCCGCGTGAGTTCAACTCCTATGGCTCGCGCCGCGGCAACCACGAGATCATGATGCGCGGCACCTTTGCCAACATCCGCATCAAGAACGAGATGCTGGACGGCGTCGAGGGCGGTTATACCAAGGGCCCCGATGGCGAACAGACCTCGATCTACGACGCCTCGATGGCGCATCAGGCCGACGGCACCCCGCTGGTGGTATTCGGTGGTGAACAGTATGGAGCGGGCTCGTCGCGCGACTGGGCAGCCAAAGGCACCGCTCTGCTGGGCGTCAAGGCCGTGATAGCCGAAAGCTTCGAACGCATCCACCGCTCGAACCTGGTCGGCATGGGCGTGATCCCGTTCGAGTTCACCGGCGGCGACACCCGCAAGTCGCTGGGCCTCACCGGAGAGGAAACCGTTTCGATCCGCGGTCTGGACACCATCGAGCCGCAGCAGGCCGTGCCCTGCGACATCACTTTTGCCGATGGCACCGTGAAGACCATCACGCTGAAGTGCCGGATCGATACCGCGCCGGAGATCGAATACATCGAACACGGCGGCGTGCTTCATTACGTGCTGCGCAACCTGGCCAAGTCGTAAGGCTGCTAGATAAGTTCTGAAAGGGCGCCCCAACGGGCGCCCTTCTTACGTCAGGGTTGCAGCGAACAATCCCGGTTACTGCGCGCGGGTGCTTCTGCGCGGGATCTCTGCAATCGCGCCAGCTGCCTGCAGTTCGGACATTGGCCGGTTGAAGACAGCCAGATTCATCACGCAGCCAATTCGCCATTCCCAACCGCAGCCGGGAACTCTGTGAATACCCTTCGTCCATATCCAACCCTTGCGGATAGCGCTCGAAGCCGTAGCGGAATGCGTTGGCCTGCAAAACATCAGCTCTGCAGGGGCCAGGAAGGTCGTGCACCCTGGTGATTTGTTCAATGGAAGGATGCCGTCGGCTTCACGGGCTTCACCTTGCCTGCTAGCAGTTCATGCAAGCAGTACTTCGCTGAACCCAGCCGGTGTTTTGTCTCTCCCTGCCATCGCCCTGCGTGCAATATTCAGTTAGCAGGATTGCAAATTTCCGCTCCCGCTTGCCTCATGCTTATGAGCCATCCCTCACTTACATGGTAGAAACTGCAATTGGATTGCAGCCTTGTAACGGCCAGGCACATGCACAACTCAGGCGATACCATCCTGGCGGTGATACCTGCTGTACCCCCCGGTCCAGTCATGTAAATAGTAATTCTGGATGCACCTTTTATCCCTCGCAACAGCACTTCAGAGGCCGGGTTTCAAGACATGAAAGAAGCTGTGATAGCAGTCGTTTACCCGGATGTGGACACCTTCGACGAACACGTCGAAGCGGTTCTGGAGATGCTTCCGGATACCCGGTGCTTTCCTGGCTGCATCGAAGCCCATGCGGGCATTAACCGCGCGCGTTTTGAAATTGCCGTTTTCCACCTATGGGAGTCGAATGCCCATTTGGAGCGCTACTTGACCTGGCGTGCGGAACGCGGCGATTTGGACGCCCGCAGCGCCACCATGCGGCGGGAACAGGATTTCAGGACTTTCTCGGTGCCCTGAAACCCCGGCCTTCGCTTTGACAGCGCGTCACCGTCCCCCGCACAGCCGGGTTCAGCCTTGCGCTGCACAGGGGCTGTTCGCAATCTGCTGATTGCCTTGGGCAGTCGCGCCGGAAATACTGGCGGCATGAAACACACAGACAGCATCACCGGCTATCACGCCCATATCTACTTTGATGAACACAGCTTCGCCCAGGCCCGCGCTCTTTGCCAGCGTGCCGCTGAGCATTTTGGCTTGGAGATGGGGCGCATGCATCAAAAACCCGTCGGACCGCATCCCAAGTGGTCTTGCCAATTGGCGGCCAGCCCGGAGCAGTTTTCCAAGCTGCTGCCTTGGTTGGCATTGAACCGCGATGGCCTGATCGTCTTTGCCCATCCGGAAACCGGCGACGCCCTGGCGGATCATCGGGATCACGCCATCTGGCTGGGGACCGGGCTGGCGCTGGATCTCAGCATTTTCGGCTGAACCGCATCGTAAGTTCACCGGGCTGGCGGCTCTTGTGAAGCAAACGGCTTGTCTGCGCGCTGTCATCAAAGGAGCTGGATTTCAGCAGCGCCGCCCCGGGTTAACCAGCATAAGGCTCACTGGCCCGCCGCCTTCGCCATAGCCGGGCGCAGGGTGTTTTCGATCACCCGCTGGGTGATCGGCCCGGCAAAGCGCAGCACGATCTTGCCTTCGCCGTCCACCACATAGGTTTCCGGCACGCCGTACAGGCCCCAGTCGATCGCCATGCGGCCCTTCTCATCCCTGCCGATTGCTGTGTAGGGATCGCCCAGCTCGTCCAAAAAAGCCGCGGCGTTGGCCAGCTGATCCTTATAGTTGACGCCATAGACGGGGACACCTTCCTTGGTCAGCGCCTCCAGGTTGGGATGCTCGGCCCGGCAGGGCGCACACCAGCTGGCCCAGTAATTCACCAGCTTCACATTGCCATCGCGCAGGGTAGCGTCGCTGAACAACTCCTTGCCCGGGAATTCATCCAGCACCACCGGCGGTGCAGGCTGGCCTTCGCGCGCGGACGGCAGGCTGTCGGGGTCCTCGCGGAACATGCCCACCAGGGCGAGACCGAAAAAACCGGCGAACACAACACCGGGGACCGCCATCAGCGGAGAGATTTTAGCCATTGCGTTTCACCCGGCTTTCCAATGTTTCCATCTCCCGGCGCACCTTGCGGCCGCGCAGGATTGTCAGCACTACCAGCGCCAGCAGCAGCAGCAGCGAGGCGCCATAGGCCGACAGCACAGTATCGGCGTATTTTCCAAGATCGGGCATCAGGCCTCCAGCCGTTCACGCGCCATCAATGCCTTGATGCGGCGGGCGCGGATTTCAGTTCCGGTGCGGTAGAACACCAAGGCGATGAACAACAGCACAAATCCTGCCATGCAGACATACAGCGGGTTGGAAAACGCATCTGCCACGTTCTCCTTTTTGTCCAGCGACAGCGATGCACCCTGGTGCAGCCCCTGATTCCAGAAGTTGACAGCATAGCGGCTGAGCACGGCAAAGACCGAGCCGACCAGACACAGGATCGAGGTGAGGTCAGCGGCAGTGTCAGGATTGTCGATCGCCTCCCACAGGGCGATGTAGCCGAGGTAGAACAGGAACAGCACGAGGAAGGACGTCAGCCGCGGATCCCAGGCCCACCAGGTGCCCCACATCGGCTGGCCCCAGATCGCGCCGGTGATCAGCGCGATCACGGTCATGACAATGCCCACAGGGGCGGCAGCACGGGCGGCCAGCGCGCTGACGTGGTGGCGGCGGATCACCCAGACCAGCGAAGCGACCAGCATCATGAACCAGGCGTTAATCGCCATCAGCGCCGAGGGTACATGCAGGAAGATGATCTTGACGGTGGAGCCTTGACGGTAATCGTCAGGCGTGAAGAAGAAGCCCCAGGTCAAGCCCGCGGAGATCAGTACCGCAGAGCTGACCCATAAGGCCGGCATCACCTTTTCCGTGGTGGCCAGGAACTTCTTCGGGTTGGCGTATTCCCAGATCGACATGTTGGCTATTTAGCTCTTGTTCTCGGGTTTCTCAATTCACGAGGCAGGCATTCGGTCAGCGCAAATTGACGCGCAGTACGGCGGCGCTGGCGAACGGCAGCAATGCAATGGAGGCGGCGGAGATTCCCGCCAGCATCAGAAGCGGTGTCTGTACTGTCATTCCTTCCGCCCCGCGGCGGGCCACTTCGGAGCCGAAGATCAGCGTCGGCACATAGAGCGGCATCACCAATAGCGACATCAGCAGGCCGCCGCGCTTCAGCCCCACTGTCAGCGCCGCGCCAAAGGTGCCGATGACGCTCAGCGCCGGGGTACCCAGAAGCAACGAGACCACAAGCCATTGGAACCCCGCAACAGGCAGGTTCAGCAGCAGCCCCAGCACCGGCGCCGCCATCACCAACGGCAGGCCGGTGGTGATCCAATGGGCCAGCGCCTTGATTGTCACGGTGCTTTCCAGCGGCAGCGGTGCAGTGGCCAAGAGGTCGAGCGAGCCGTCCTCCCAATCCAGCGCCAACAGCCGGTCCAACGACAAAAGGCAGGCCAGCAGCGCGCCCAGCCACAACACACCCGGCGCAATGCGGGCCAGCAGCTCGGATTGCGGGCCAACGGAAAACGGCACCATCACGGTCACGATCAGGAAGAACGCAAGACCCAGGCCAAAGCCGCCGCCCGCGCGGAAAGCGAGCTTCAGATCCCGCATCAGAAGCGCAATCACAGGAAGCCTCCGTCGAAATCATCCAGCGCCATTGGCTTGGCCTTGAAGGGACCGACATCCAGCACCCCGGCTGCCAGCCCCAGATCGATATGGGTGGCAATCAAGGCAGATCCGCCCTGCCCCAGATGCGCCCGCACGGCATTTGCAAACATCGCGACAGAGGTTTTGTCGAGGCTCACCGTCGGCTCATCCATGATCCAGATCGGCCGCCCGGTGACCAGCATCCGGCTAAGGCCGAGGCGGCGTTTCTGTCCCGCCGACAGCGCCCCCGCCTGCCGGTCGCGCAATCCTTGCAGGTCAAACCCGTCCAGCGCCTGTTCGATCCCATTGCGGCCAAAGACGCTGGCCCAGAAGGTCAGGTTCTCGGCCACCGTCAGCGTCGGCTTCAGCCCGTCGGAATGTGCGGCATAGGCGATCTGATCCTCGGCGCCTTCCACCCGGCCTTTCAGCGGCGGCTGCAGCCCGGCGACGGTGCGCAACAGCGTGGTCTTGCCAATGCCATTCGGGCCGCGCAGGATCAGCGCCTTGCCGGGATCCAGCGCAAAGCTCAGGCCTTCCAGCACCGGGATGCCACCGCGCGCCACGCTCAGATCCGTCACAGTCAATGTCATGAAGTTCGCTTATCCCATTGTGCTTGCGCATCAAAAGCCATTCAGCCGCAGCCCGCTTAGCGGCAGGTCAATCACATCTTAAGAAATTCAGACCGCCAGCGCCGCTATGGCAATCCGGCGCCCCTCGGACAGCAGCACATTATAAGTGCGGCAGGCCGCGGGGGAGTTCATCACCTCGACCCCCAGACCGGCCCCTTCCAGCACCTTGCGCAGCTCCGCCGGGATATGGGCAATCTCGGCGCCGGTTCCTATGAACAGCACGTCGATCTCTCCTGCCAGCGCCAGCAACGGCTTGGCATCCGCATAACCGCCCCAGGCCGCGGTCCCCGCAGCTGAGGTCAGCACCGCCCCCTGATGCACCTGCCCGCCGATGCGGAAGAACCCGGCACCATAGCCATCAACCGGCTGTGCGTCCGTATAGCTCACTTCATTCAAGCGCATTCGGGGATCCTTTCAGTCAAACACCGGAAGGCTGGATAACACGGCCAGCGCAATCACGGAATAGGAGGCCAAGCGGTAGGGCTTTTCCAGCTTGGGATCAAACAGCGCCTTTCCGGTCAGGGTGGTGATCACGTAAGGCACGCCCAGCAGAGCCGCCAGAACGACCGCCTGCAGGCTGGCCAGCCCGCCAAAGATCAGGTTAACCGCAATCACCACATCAAGGGCGGCCAGAAACACAATTGTATTGGCCCTGACCCGCGCCACATCGCGCACATTTGCCAAATAAAAGACAATGACCACCGGTCCTGTCAAACCGGTCATGCCGCCGACCATGCCAGCCGCTCCACCGATGCCAAACCGTCCAGGCCAGCCCAACCGCCCCTGCCAGCGCCAGCCGGAGACCACAGCTGCCAGCGTCACCCCGATTACCCCGGCGGCAAGCCAGCGCAATGTCAGCGGATCCATCTGCGACATCACCCACAGACCAGCGGGAACTGTAACCGCAGCGGCCATCGCCAGCGCACCAACCTCAGCCTTGTCGGCCTGGCGCCAGGCCTGCGGGAACAGGGTGATGGTGGAAAACACCCCCATCAGCACCATCAGAAACACCACATCCGCCGCCGGCAGAAACTGCGCCCCCACCGGCACAAAGATCATTGCGGTGCCAAAACCAGTGAAGCCGCGGACAAGACCCGCGGCTCCAATAGTCAGGAAAAGCCAGAACAGCCCCGGTGTGGCCAGGGTTGCCTGAAAGGTCTCAAGCATCGATGTTCGAGAACTGATTGCCGGTGGTGTTTGCTTGTTTCGACCAGTCACGCTTCACACCCAGCCTCAGCAGAATGGTGGAGGCCACGAACACGGACGAATAGGTCCCGACCAGAACACCCCAGATCATTGCAAAGACAAAGCCGCGGATCACATCGCCGCCCAGCACATACAGCGAGACCAGCGCCAAGAGCGTGGTAACCGAGGTCATCACCGTCCGGCTGAGGGTCTCGTTGATCGAGATGTTCAGAACCTCGGCCAGGTCTTTCTTCTTGTAGCGTCGCAAGTTTTCGCGGACCCGGTCGAACACAACCACAGTATCGTTCAGCGAATAACCAACAATAGTCAGCAAGGCTGCGATGATGGCCAGGTCGAACTTGATCTGCAGTTCCGAGAACACGCCGATGGTCAGCACCACATCATGCACCAGTGCCGCCACGGCGCCCAAGGCGAACTGCCACTCAAACCGCAACCAGATGTAGACCAGAACAGCGGCAATCGCGAGTGCCACGGCCAGCACTGCAGTCTGGATCAACTCGCCCGAGACCTTGGGGCCGACCGATTCGACCGAAACAAACTTGATGCCCGGCGCCACTGCGTCCAGCGACTGTTTCAGCATCTCGACCATACCGCCTGTGATCGCCTCGCCGTCGTCCTGCGCCTGAATGCGGATCATGGCGACGTGCTGGTCTTCCTCGAAGGTCGGATCGAACACTTCGGTAATCGATACATCGCCCAGATCATGCACCGCCAGCGCGTCGCGGTAGGCGCCGACGTCCACGGATTCGGATGCTTCGGTGCGGATGGTGGTCCCGCCGCGGAAATCGATGCCGAAGTTCAGCCCCTGCAAGAAAAAGGAGACCAGCGCAACCACCATCATCAGGGCGGAAATCCCCAGCCACAGCTTGGAGAGCTTGAAGAAATCGAAAGAGGTCCCCTCGGGAACTAGTTTCAGCCGCATCTTACACCTCAATCGTTTTCGGACGGCGCCGTTCAAACCACATCACGATGATCAGCCGGGTGACAAAGATCGCGGTGAACACCGAGGTCAGAATGCCAAGCCCCAGAGTGATCGCAAAGCCGCGCACCGGGCCGGAGCCCATGGCAAACAGGATCACCGCGGTGATGAACGTTGTGATATTGGCGTCAAGGATGGCGCTCAGCGCCTTGGAGTAGCCTTCGTCGATGGCACGGGCCGGGCCGCGGCCCGCCTTCAGCTCTTCGCGGATACGTTCGAAGATCAGCACATTGGCGTCCACTGCCATACCGACCGTCAGCACGATACCCGCGATGCCCGGCAGCGTCAGCGTGCCGCCGATCAGGCTGAGCATCCCGAAGATCAGCGCGATGTTCAGGATCAGCGCCACATTGGCAAAAAGACCGAAAAGACCATAGCTGAGCCCCATGAACACCAGCACTGCAATGAAGGCAACGATAGTAGCGATCTTGCCCGCGTCGATGCTGTCCTGGCCCAGTTCCGGGCCGATGGTGCGTTCTTCGAGGAATTCCAGCCCTGCCGGCAGTGCGCCTGCGCGCAGCAGAACCGCCAGATTGGTGCTTTCCTCGATGCTGAAATTGCCGGTGATGATGCCGGAACCGCCCGGAATATGCGATTGGATCACCGGGGCAGAGACCACCTCGTCGTCCAGTACGATCGCAAAAGGCGAGCCGATGTTTTCCGCGGTGTAATCGCCAAACCGGCGCGCACCCGAGGTGTTGAACCGGAATGTCACCGCAGGCCGGCCGTTCTGATCGAACGACGGCTGCGCATCTACCAGGTCTTCACCAGTTACCACAGCAGCAGCTTCGATGGTGTAGTAAATGCCGCTTTCGTCCAGCGACGGGATGATTTTATTACCGATACCCGGTGCAGCATCTTTGTCGCTGCCACGGCCGACAACCGGATTGAAGGTCAGTTGCGCAGTGGTGCCAATGATCGCCTTCAACTCAGAGGCAGAGCCAATGCCCGGCACCTGGATCAGGATCCGGTCAGCGCCTTGGCGCTGGATGGTCGGCTCGCGGGTTCCGACCTCGTCGATCCGGCGGCGCACGATCTCCAGCGCCTGCCGCACGGTGCGGTCGTCCGAGGCGATCTTTTCTGCCTCGCTCAAGCGCACCACCAGGACGCCAGCCTCAGCGGAAACCTCGATGTCGTTGGCGCCCACTCCGGTTAACGTGGTAATCGGATTGGCCAGCTCGCGCACGACGTCCAGCGCACGGGCCATGCCTTCGGGCTTGGTGATTTTCACCCGAATCTCATCCGCCTTGCCCGGCTGGCGGCGGAACGTGCCGACGGTGCTGCGCTCGGGCCGCAGTGCATCGCGCACCTCCGGCCACAGCGCATCCATCCGCGCCTCATAGACGTCACTGACCTGCACTTCGGCCAGCAGATGCGCGCCGCCCCGCAGATCGAGGCCCAGGTTCACCAGCCCTGACGGCAGGAAGGCCGGCCATTGGCCGGCCGTTTCAAGCCGCTCAGATGTTTCACCCTTGGCGATGATATCCGCCGCGGCATCGTTGGCCTGTTCGACGCGGGTATAAAACCCGTTTGGCAGGGCAAGCATCAGACCGGCCGCACACACCAGCCAGATCAGCACCCTCTTCCAGAGATCAATTTGCAGCATTGCCCTGCCTTTTCAGTATGTTATCGGTCTGAGCTTACGACACGGGGTCGGTTTTGCTCAGCACCTGGGCAATGGTCGCCTTGATGACGCGCACTTTCACGCCATCGGCGATTTCAACTTCGATCTCGCCGTCTTCCTTGACCTTGGACACCTTGCCGATCAGGCCGCCCTGGGTCACCACCTGATCGCGCACCCGCAGCTGATCGACCATCTTCTGATGCTCTTTCACCTTTTTCTGCTGCGGACGGATCAGCAGGAAGTACATGATCGCGAAGATCAGGATAAGCGGGAGAAATTGGGCGATTGCGCCACTGTCCATGGGATATTCCTTCTGTCAAAGCGGCATGAGGTTTCACACCGGAATTTTGCAGCGGAACCTATGCGCTGGGTGGATAGGTTGCAAGGCTGGCGCAATGCAAAAGCGCAGCCGGGAAAGGCCGTTGCAGGTTTCGCTTGGCGCCGTGCCGGGAAAGGCGCTCCGATCCGCTGCCGCAGTTGCGGCAATTCCCATGTTGCACATAGACCGTACGCGCCCCTTCCCCTTTGTTCACCCTTGCGTCATAGGATGGGCTTACTGATTCAAATCGTCATTCAACGCCAGGAGAGACTCTCATGCATGACATCCGCGCCATCCGCGAAAACCCTGCCGCATTCGACGCCGCTGTGGCGCGGCGCGGGGACGCGGGCGTGTCATCCGAGATCCTGGCACTGGATGAGGCGCGCCGGGCCAAAATCCAGGCAGCAGAAGCCGCCCAGGCCCAGCAGAACAAGGCCTCCAAGGAAGTTGGCGCCGCCAAGGCCCGCGGCGACGAGACCGAGTTTGAACGCCTGCGCGCACTGGTCGCGGAGAAAAAGGCCGAAGTTGCGGCGATGAACACCGAGGCCAAGGAGCTGGATCAGCAACTGACCGATAGGCTGATGACCATCCCGAACCTTGCGTTTGAGGACGTGCCAGACGGCGAAGATGAGGACGACAATGTCGAAATCCGCCGCTGGGGCGAGCCAAAGGAACTCGGCTTCGAGGCCAAGGAGCATTTCGAGATCGAAGGCGTGAAGCCCGGCATGGATTTCGAAACCGCAGCCAAACTGTCAGGCAGCAGGTTTGTGGTGCTGTCGGGTGCAGTCGCCCGCATCCATCGCGCGCTGGCGCAGTTCATGATCAACACCCATGTGGACGAGAACGGTCTAACTGAGGCCTGGACCCCGGTTCTGGTGCGCGAGGAAATGATGTACGGCACCGGCCAGCTGCCCAAGTTCGGCGAAGACAGCTATAAGACCACCGATGGCTGGTGGCTGGTTCCGACTGCCGAGGTCACGCTGACCAATATCGTCAACGGCATGACGGTCGAAGAAGGCTACCTGCCCCGCCGCTATGTGGCGCACACACAGTGCTTCCGCTCCGAGGCCGGTTCGGCCGGCAAGGACACTTCCGGAATGCTGCGCCAGCACCAATTCGAGAAAGTCGAAATGGTTTCGGTCACGCATCCTGACAAAAGCGGTGATGAGCATGAGCGCATGACCCGTTGCGCCGAAAACATTTTGGAACGGTTGGGCCTGCCCTACCGCACCATTGTTCTGTGCACTGGCGACATGGGATTCGGCGCCAGAAAGACCCACGACATCGAGGTCTGGGTGCCCGGCCAGAAAACCTATCGCGAGATCTCTTCGGTTTCGGTCTGCGGCGATTTCCAGGCCCGCCGGATGAATGCACGGTTCAAGCCTGAGGGCGGCGGCAAGCCGCAGTTCTTGCACACGCTGAACGGATCCGGTCTGGCAGTGGGCCGCTGCCTGATCGCAGTGCTGGAGAACGGCCAGCAGGCGGATGGATCGGTCAAGCTGCCCGAGGTTCTGGCACCTTATCTGGGCGGTAAGCTGACCCTGACCGCGGATGGCGCACTGGCCTGACACAAACGCCAGAGCCATACAGAAAACGGCGCCCAAGCGGTGCCGTTTTTTCTTGCTCAGAGCGTTAAGGTTATTTCTTCACCTTCTTCTTCCCGCCCCCCTTGGCTTCAAGAATTGCCTGAGCCTTTGCCTTTTCCTTTTCAACGGCTTTTTTCGCCTTCGCTTTGACCTTCTTTGCCTTTTGCTTGGCTTTTATTCTTGCTGCTGCAAAATCCACCGCCAGCTGCGCCGCTTTACGCTTGGCTTTACGCGCCTTGGCCTGCGCCTTTGCAGCCTTTTCCTCGGCTGCCCGGCGCGCGGCCTCGGCAGCTGCCAGTTTGGCATTCAGCTCGTCCTGCAATCCATCAGTTGCTCTATCTGCCAGTGGCTTGACCACTTTCCTGCCTGGCGCCTTTCCGGTCATGGGCGGGGTCTCCTTCTTTTCAAATTCGGTCGGCCTGGCGGCCTCAGCCGGCTATTCCTTGGAAGCCTGCGGCAGCATCACCGCATGTCCGGTTCCGGCACCGGGGATGCCGTGCAGCGGCGGGTTCCCGTGCAGCCAGGTCAGTTGCGCCTTGGAAGTCATAGCTGCCCGCCGCCCGTTTCAACAGAGGAAGACCTCAGCTTGGAAAGGGCACCAGGCATTTTTTGTCCTCGTCCCACAACTTCAGCGTCAGCGCCCGGACCGCTTCGCGAAATTTGATCCGGCGCAGCCCCAGTTCCGGCGGCAGGCTGTAGTGGCATTGGCGCAGCCGGTAAGACGGGATACGGGCGTTAAAATGGTGGATATCATGCAGGGTGATATTGGCCACCGCCATGTCGAAGACCCAGCCGAAATCCAGGCAGGAAGACCCCTGCAGCGCCGCCACCTGCGGGTTTAGGTCCGGGCGGCGGTCCCAATAGGTGTCCTCAAAATTATGCTGCAGGTAGACCAGGAACACTCCGATCATGCCGCCCAGGAAAGAAAACACCAGCCAGACCCAGATCCCGGTCACCCCAGCCGCCCGGTAAAGAAGGCCCAGCAAGGCGACGATCACAAGATTGTGCAGGATCACCGCCACCGCACCAAAGCGCCGGGTATTCTTGGGCCAGCGATAGCGGATGAAGTAAGTGAATGCCGCCCCCAGCGGCACCAGCACAAACGGATTGCGGTACAGACGGTAGCGGAGCCGGTCCCAGCCCCCGGCCTTGGCCCACTCCCGCACGGTCATGGTGTGAATCTCACCCGTCTCGCGGTGTTCCAGGTTGCCGATGTTGGAGTGATGCAGGTTGTGGTTCTGTTTCATAACCTCAAACGGCGCAAATGTGAAAGGAGACAGCACATGGCCGGCAATCTCGTTCTGGAGCCGGGTTTCAAATAAGGAATGATGCCCGGTGTCATGCTGCAGCACATATAGCCGCACTGCGGCAAAGGCAAAAACCACACCTGCCGGCAGCATCAGGAACCACTGGTCCGCATAGGCAACAGCCACGGCAAGCGCTGCAAAGTAGACCGCAAAAGTGCCGAAATAGCTGAGCAAGGCCAGCCGGTTGTCCTGTCGTGCGAATTGACGCGTATGTGCCCTCAGATCCATGACCCCGTCCCTAAAGCCGATGCGTGACAGCTATGCAAAGCGCGCATTCCGTCCAAAGTCAATTTCCAGATAACCCGGCCTTGTTCAAAAACAAGATTATCACCGGATAAACCCTTCAACCTTAAGGGTATAAATCTGCAAAAGTGAACCAAATACAGGCAGGAGACGCAGGGCTAGCAGCAGGCAAAAGCCCGCGCCCCCCCGCGCAACGCAAAAGCGCCGCCCGACAGGGCGGCGCCGGGCCCAACGGGCCGGGGTTTTCTTTCGGGACTGCCGCAGGACCGGCGGGAGCACCGCGGTCTTACTGGATCAGCCGCCGCGCTTGTTCAAATGCTTGGCCAAAGCGCCGGCATTTTTGGCGCGCTTGCCCTTATAGGGGTTCTTGTCGCCCTGGCCGCGCATATATAGCCGGATCGGCGTGCCCGGCATGTCGAAATCCTCGCGCAACCCGTTGACCAGATAGCGGGTATAGCTTTCCGGCAGTTTGTCGGGATGCGAGCACATCACCACAAACCCCGGCGGGCGGCTTTTGGCCTGGGTCATGTAACGCAGCTTGATCCGCTTGCCCTGGGGCGCTGGCGGCGGGTGCTGCTCCAGCATGCCAACCAGCCAGCGGTTCAGCGCCGCGGTCGGCACCCGGCGGTTCCACACACGATAGGCCCGCATGATCGCGTCATGCAACCGGTCCAGCCCTTTGCCGGTTTTGGCCGAAACCGTCACCAGAGGCGCGCCGCGCAGCTGCGGCAACAGGCGGCCGAAGGCTTCCTTCAGATCGCGCAGCTTTTCCTGCTTGTTGTCTTCGATGTCCCATTTGTTCACCGCGACAACAACCGACCGGCCCTCGCGCTCGGCCAGGTCGGCGATCCGCAGGTCCTGTTGCTCAAACGGGATATCCGCATCCAGCAGCACCACCACTACCTCGGCGAATTTCACCGCACGCAGGCCGTCGGAAACGGACAGCTTTTCCAGCTTTTCC
>NZ_JAXMOX010000024.1:0-31978 GCF_034669605.1 Leisingera sp. | reverse complement strand
CCCGGTAGACGCCGTGGGTCATATAGTCAGATACAATATGAACCTTCTCCTGCAAACCACGGGCACGGAGGACCGACACTGCCGCCTCGGCAGCCGGCGCGGACCCGGCGATGTAGTCAAGGTCCTGCACCTCATCCAGCGCCTCCTCAACGAGGCGAACCTGGATCTCCCGTCCGGTATCTCCGTATTTCGTCACCGCAACCACCGCGGAACTTTCCGCCAGTGCCGCGCGAAACCCTTGCTCGACAAAGTTCACCCAGCCCGCATTCTCCGGGCCAGGAAACCAGGCCACTTTCACTGGCCGCGTGCCCTTGGGGTGCCGTGCAGCGATGATACGCCCGGCTACCGCGCCCATTTCTATCCAGGACACACCGACTTTGGCGGTGATCCCTGCATCGGCGATATCATTCACAGCTGCGATTACCGGAACTTTCGCCGAAATCCGTTCCACCGTTCCGGTAAGACCCGCAAAGGAGACCGTCCCCAGGATCAGGGCATCAGCCCCTCCCTCCACGCAGCCTTCGGCCTGACGGATCTGCCGCTGCAGGTTCGGATACCCGCCGGCCTCAACCAGCTTGAAAGCAACCCCCAGCCGTGCCGCCTCAGCCACCATTCCGTAGTTGACGCTCAGCCAATAGGCGTCCTTCAGATGGGGATATGCAATGCACAACCGCCATATCTGCGAGGCTCGTTTCAACGGCTGATAAACGTCGGTCTCGTACCCGCTTTCGTAGTCGAACGGGATTCGTGGATTTTGCAGGCGCCAGTTGTCCGCGGCGGCCGTGGTGCAAAGCACTGAGAAAATCAGAAACCAGATTGCGCGCATTAAATTTCCTTCCAGGCACCGAGGATATGCAGCAGAACGCAAAAGGGAAATTCAAAATTGCACAATAGAGAAATGCGCGCGACAGTTCAGGCATGTTGAAAAAGCTTGGTCTTGGCGGGAAATTAAGCCTCGCCTTCGTCGTCATTGCAGGGCTGCCCACCCTTGCGGGCATCCTTGGCTTGGTCGAACTGCGAGTGCTTGCACGCCGCCAGGCAGAGGTCATCAGTCAAACCATCCCGGCCATCGCCGAAGTCCGCGGCATGGCCGAGGAAAGCACCCGTATCATCGCCATCGCTCCGGAGCTGGCGGCAGTTGACACCCAGTCCGAACGGGAAAAGCGGGCGGAATTCCTGTCGGCTCAAGTCGAAGCACTGACCCGCAGACTTGAAGCCCTGGAGACAGCCGGCGGCATCGGGTCCGCCCGGTTGCGTGAAACCGTGACAGAGGCGTCCCGCGTGCTGCCGCTGCTGAACGCCCTGGTTGAGACCCGCATTGCCCTGCACAGCGAATTCAACCAGTTGGCCGGACAGAATCTTGCCGCTGCAAACAACTTGCTCAGCATGGCCGACACTTTGGTGGCAAATGCCGAGATGGGGACCACTGCAGTGATATCAAGCCTTTACGGTCACAGTTCCTCCCCAATTGAGGAGAAAGCCCGTACCGATACGCTGGACAAGCTGATCGAGGTTGACCTGTTCCAACTGGGCCTGATGTTCGAATTGCGGTCGCAAACCGCCGAAATCGGGCTGCTGATCAACCGGATCGAAGACGCACGCGATGAAACCGAACTGGGTGAGATTGAGGCCTCTCTGATCAACCGGTTGCTCATAGTTTCCCGCCGGATCAAGGCGATCCGCGACCCTGGACGGCGCCAGCAGGCCGAAAGCTATGCCGTGCAGTTACGTACCGTCTCAGAACAAGACATTGGGTTGTTTGTACTGCGCCACAGGATTCTGACCACCGAAGGCCGCATAACCGCGCTGCAGCAGGGCCTGCAGGATACCGCGTTGCGGCTTGGCGACGAGGCCGCAGCCGTGGCGGATCAGGCCCAAGCACGGGTGATCCGATCAGGCAACGCAGCCGCTCTCGACGTTCAGCGGGCCCAATTGCGCAACGGCTTTGCTGCGATTGCAGGGTTTGTGCTGTCACTTGCAGTCCTGTGGTTTTATGTGCGCGGAAGCATCACCCGGCGCCTTAACCAGCTGTCGGGGATAATGGCGGCCCTGATGCGCGGCCAGCTTGACCAGCCTGTGCACCCCCGGGGGTATGACGAAATCGCCCGTATGGAGGCGGCCGTCGAAGTTTTCCGGCAGCAAGCCATCGACAAATTGGAACTGGAAAGTGTCCGGGACCGCAATGAACAGGAACTGCGCGAACACCGCAACAATCTCCAGGTCCTCGTCAATGAACAGACCGAGCGGCTGCAGGAGGAAGTCGAAGCCCATGACAAGGCCCGCCGGAAGGCGGAAAGCGCCGATCGCGCTAAATCCGAATTTCTCGCCATGATGAGCCATGAAATCCGCACGCCAATGAATGGCGTGCTTGGCATGCTGCGCAGCCTTTCGGACGATGGCCTGCCCGCCAAGCAGATGGAGCGGCTCCGGGCTGCGTTGGTCTCCGGTCAGAATCTGCTGAAGATTTTGAATGACATTCTGGACTACTCGAAAATCGAAAGCGGTGCACTGAAGCCGGAAATCAGCACTTTTTCCCTGCGGGAACTGGTAACCGACATCGTCGTGCTGCTGCGGCCCGGCGCGGACAGCAAAGGCGTCCACCTGTGGCTTGATGCCCCCGGAAATCTGCCAGAGGCAGTGCAGGGCGATGCCGCCAAGCTTCGGCAAATCCTGTTCAACCTGCTGTCCAACGCCCTGAAATTTACTGACGACGGCGAGGTCATTCTGCGGATCCGGATCAACGAGACTGCCAGCAGCCGCCACCGGGTGACCTTTGAAGTCAGTGACACCGGCAAGGGCATATCGGCGGAAGCAAAGTCCAGAATCTTTGAGGCCTTTGAACAAGAGGACACAGATACCGCCCGCAAGTTCGGCGGCACCGGGCTGGGGCTCGCTATCAGTAGGCACTTCGCCCAAACCATCGGGGCCCGGCTGTCGCTGGAAAGCACCCCTGCTGTGGGTTCGGTTTTCACACTGACCCTGGAGCTGGAATCGGGCAATCCCGCCGATCTGGAGTATGAAGAGCCGCCGGTCCCGGCAAGGCAAGCCGAACGTCCCCTGTCTGTGCTGGTGGTCGAGGACAATGAAATCAACCAGATGGTCGCACAGGGGTACTTGGAGCGTATGGGACACAGCTGCCACTGCACCGGCAGCGCCGAAGACGCGCTGGAACTGCTACCCGGTTCCGCGTTTGATTTGGTTCTGATGGATGTGAACCTTCCGGGCATCAGCGGCACCGAAGCCACCCGCCGCCTGCGCGCCCTGCCCGACCGCCGGATTGCCGAATTGCCGGTCATCGGCATTTCAGCGCATGTGCAAAAGGACCAGATCGAGACACACTTGCAGGCTGGTATGAACGGTTTTGTCGCCAAACCGGTCTCTCCTGAACGTTTGGGCAAAGCTTTAGACAGCGTTATGCAGGGGCGCGAGGGCGCAATTTACTTGTCCGACCGCCAGGCAGCCCTGGAACAACTGGACCGCCGCGCCAGTCTTCAAAAACAGATGCAGGAAAACATGCGTGATCTTGGCGAAAAGCAAGCCTTGGAGATCGCAAGGATATTTGAACAGGAGCTTCCGCTGGGCCTTGCCCGGATGACTGAGGCTTTGAAAACGCTAGACTTCGGAGCCCTTGCAATGGATGCGCACCGCGCCAAAGGGGCCGCCAGCACTTTTGGCCAACAGGATCTTGCTGCGCTGCTGGCTGCGCTGGAAACACACGCCGAAAAAGGGGAAAGGAACGCTGCCAAGGAGCAGTTGGAAAGGCTGACAGACATGGTCCCGCACATCTTGCACGCGCTGGCCGCAGTGCTGCGCGAATGTGAAACTGTCAGTTTAAAGGCGCCGTGAAAACATAGCCCTCGCCATGCACGGTGGTGATCACCCGCGGACTGGCGGGATCCTCCTCCAGTTTGCTGCGCAGACGCCGGATCAGCACATCCACGGTCCGAGGGTTGGCGCCGTACTGCCGGTGCGTGACCCGGCTCATCAGCGCATCGCGCGAAGCAACCTCCCCTGCTCGGCTGACCAGCATGTCCAACACTTCGAATTCGGCCCGGGTCAGAGAAATGCAGCCGCCCTCCACCGTTTGCAGATGCCGCGCCGCAACGTCGAACTGAAATTTCCCGAATCTGTAGATCCGGCGTGACAAACGCCGGACATCTTCTGTCCGCCGCAGCAGGTTTTTCAGCCGCGCCAGCAATTCGCGCCGGTTGAAGGGCTTGCAGACATAATCATCCGCGCCAAGCTCAAGTCCGACGATCCGGTCAATCTCATCGTCCCGGCCGGTCACCAGGATGATCCCCAACTCGGACTTGGCACGCTGTTCCCGGGTTATCTGCAGCCCATCTTTTCCGGGCAGGTTGATATCAACCAGCAAAAGGTCAACATCCTGTTTTTCAAGTATACTTTCCGCGTTTTCGGCAGTCTCAGCCTGTGAAACTTTGTACCCTTGGGCATCCAAATAACTGGCGAGAGTGGCCCGGGTGACGGGTTCATCCTCAATTATCAGAATATGCGCCATGATTTGAACGTCCCCGCGATTATTCCCGCTGGTTAACAAATTTTAACATCACTGACCAGCCTGTTCATCCCGCCGGGCTGACCTGTTCACAACTGCTGCTTAACTTCCTTTCTCGAAAGCCCGGCTTTCAAAACGCGAAAAAGCTCAGGCCGTCAGGACCAGAGCTGCGACAACAGGGAGAAACACATGAAATACCGGCAATACCTATTGGCCAGTGCAGCGGCCGCAATGATGACGGCCCCGATGGCGATGGCCGAAGATTCCCCGGACCCCATCGTCATCCCGATCCACAACTGGTCAAGCCAGATCGTGATGAGCCACGTTGTCGGACAAATCTTTGAATCGATGGGGAACAGCGTCGAATACGTGTCGACCGACAGCCAGGCAGTCTATGAATCAGTCCGCCTTGGCGATGTGACCCTGGAACTGGAAGTCTGGGAAGGCGCCTTTGGCAAATCCTTCGATGAGGCGGTGTCCAAGGGTGGCCTGCATGACGCCGGCAATCACAATGCCGTCACCCGCGAAGACTGGTGGTATCCGGCCTGGACCAAAGAAGCCTGCCCCGGCCTGCCAGCCTGGGAAGCACTGAACGACTGCGCGGCCGCCTTTGCCACGCCCGAAACCGGCGACAAGGGCCGGTTCCTGGGCGGCCCCGTCGACTGGCTCAAACATGACGCCGAGCGCGTGGAGGCGCTGGACATGAACTTCACCGTGGTGAACGCGGGCTCAGCTTCGGCGCTTTGGGCCGAAGTGGCCGCGGCAGAGAAAACCAAAAGACCGGTGGTGATCTTCAACTGGACCCCGAACTTTGCCGAGGCCGTTTGGCCAGGCGAATTTGTCGAGTTCCCGAAGTGGGTCGAGGGCTGTAACAAGGACCCTTCCGTCGGTCCGAACCCGGATGCCACCTATGACTGCGGCAACCCGGCAAACGGCTATCTGAAGAAGGCCGCTTGGGACGGCATGAAAGAAAAATGGCCGGCAGCCTATCAAACGCTGACTGAAATCAGCTTCACCAATCCGCAAATTGCGGAAATGGCCAAGCTGGTCGACATCGATGAAATGGAGCCCGAGGACGCCGCAGCGGAATGGCTGGCCGCGAATGAGGGCCTCTGGAAGCCCTGGACTGGTTCCTAAATCCACATTCAGACCCTTGTTCCGGGGCGACTCGCCGCCCCGGTTTCCCAGCCAATGAAAGATAAGCCATGACCGCCGCCTCCCCTGTCATTTCCTGCAAAAAGGTCTGGAAGCTGTTTGGCGCCCAACCGGAACAATATCTGAAGTCTCTTACCGGTAACCCGGGTTTTGATGAGATCCGCCAGGCTGGCTACATCGCTGCTGTGCGTGACGTCTCCCTGGATATCGCCAAGGGGGAAATGCTGGTGATCATGGGATTGTCAGGTTCCGGCAAGTCGACCTTTGTGCGCTGCCTGTCCCGTCTCATTGATATCACCGGCGGAGAGGTCCGGGTCGAAGGTCAGAACATTGGTGAGATGTCCGAAAGGGAACTGATCGAACTGCGCCGCAATAAGATGGGCATGGTCTTCCAAAGCTTCGGCCTCTTGCCGCACCGCACCGTGCTGGACAATGTGGCCTTTCCTCTGGAAATGCGCGGCCAAGACCGCCATGCTCGCCGCGCCCGTGCATTGGAAGTGATTGAACTGGTCGGCCTGTCGGGCCGAGAGGATTACTTTCCACGCGAACTCTCTGGCGGCCAGCAGCAACGTGTCGGCATTGCCCGCAGCCTGGCAATTGAGCCCGATATCTGGTTCCTGGACGAGCCGTTTTCGGCGCTCGACCCGCTGATCCGCCGCGAGATGCAGGACGAATTTCTGCGGCTGCAGGAGATGCTGGGCAAAACCATCGTCTTTATCACCCACGACTTTGACGAGGCCCTGCGCCTCGCCGACCGGATTGCTATCATGAAGGACGGCGTTGTCGAGCAATGCGACACTCCCGATCAGATCGTGCTGAACCCCGCCACCGAATATGTTGCCAAATTCACTGAAGAAATCGAGAAGTCCCGCGTCGTGCATGCTGGCGTTCTGGCACGGGAGGTGAACGGCCACAGCCTGACCGGAGCGCCGATCGGCGAGAAACAGACCATCTCCGAACTGGCCCGCCTGCTTGTCAATGACAGCCGCGACTTTCTGCCCGTTGCCAACAACGCAGGCAGCCTGATTGGAGCGATGAGCCGCCAGGAGGCGCTCGACGTTCTTTTGGGAGAGGCATCATGACGGACCAGGCCCTGATACTTTCCGAAAAGTCCCACGGCTGGACCCGCGTCAAGACCGGCTGGGCGATCTTTGCAGCAGCTTGCCTGCTGGCCGTGGGAAACTCCGTCCTGCCCGCAGGGCTGGTGCGGCCGCCAGAGTGGCTGATCCTGCCCTTTGCTGACTGGATCAATGCCATCTTTGCCTTTCTCCGTGATGACCTGGGTCTGCTGTATCTGACCCGTGCCTTTGCCGACGGGGTGGAATGGCTGCTCGATGTGACCGCCAACCTGCTTTACGGCAAGAACCGCTGGCCCCGCCTGGGCCCCATTCCATGGACCGTGATTGCGAGCATCGGCTTTGTCATCGGCTATGCGCTGCAAGGCTGGCGGCTGTCGCTGCTTACCGGCGGCACCTTTGTCTGGATCGCGGTCATGGGGCAATGGAAATGGGCGATGGAAACCCTGTCGGTTATCGTCGTCGCTGCCCCGTTCTCGATTCTGTTCGGGCTGGTCATGGGCGTGCTTGCCTGGCGCTCGAAAACCTTCGAAAAGTTTCTGAACCCAGTCCTCAACATCGCGCAAAGCCTGCCGCATTTCGCCTATATGATTCCGGTGGTCGTCTTCATCGGCGTCGGTCCCAAGGCCGGCGCAATCGTCACCATCATCTTTTCCGTGCCACCGATGATCCGCATGTCCCTGCTGGGCCTGCGCAAAGTTCCGCATGAGGTAATTGAAAGCGGCCACATGTGCGGCTCCACCCGCTGGCAGCTGCTGCGCCACGTCCGCATCCCCACCGCCCGGACCGAGATCCTGGTGGGCGTGAACCAGGTAATCATGCAATGCCTTGCAATGGTCGTTCTGGCCAGCTTCATCGGGATGCCCGGACTGGGGCAGAAACTGCTGCAACTTCTGCAAGCGCTGAAGATCGGCCGCTCGGTAGAGATCGGCATCACTATCGTGCTGCTAGCGGTCATGCTGGACCGCTGCACCAAGGCCTGGGCGACCAAGCAGCCTGAGCACTTTGAGAAAGGCACGTCCTTTGCCGTCCGCAACAAATTCCTCCTGATCGGCGTCTGTCTTTCCCTGGCATGCCTTGTGCTGGCCCAGTTCATCCCCCTGATGGACCAGATCGGGCGACGTGAAGCCTTTACCATCTCCAAGCCGATTGATGCCGTCGCAGACTGGTTCATCGTGCTGATCGACCCGGTCACCCAGTGGCTGCGCTGGTTCCTGATCACCTGGGTGCTGATCCCGATCCGCGATGCCTTCCTATGGATGCCTTATACCGCAGTGCTGGCGTTGCTGGCAGCCGTCGGCTGGGCCATCGGCGGGTTGCGGTCCGCCCTCGTCTGCGTAGCCTTCTTCGGCCTCATCGCCATGTCCGGCTGGTGGGACCGCGCAATGATCACAGTCTATACTGTCGTCGTCGCGGTCTCTATTGCCACCGTGCTGGGCTTTCCGCTGGGCATCTGGGGATCGTTTCACGAGAAACGCGCCGCATTGGCCTTGCTGATCTGCGACACATTGCAAACCTTCCCCAGCTTCATCTACCTGATCCCGGTGGTCATGCTGTTCGGGGTGAATGACGTGGCAGTGATCGGCGCCGTTGTCCTGTTCGCCGCGGTGCCGCTGGTGCGCTACACCATCGAAGGGTTGCGCCAGGTGCCCGAAACCCTGATCGAGGCCGCCGACATGTCCGGTGCCACCCGGATGCAGACCCTGTGGAAGGTCCGCCTGCCAATGGCGCTTCCCACCATCATGGTTGGGGTGAACCAGTCGGTGATGTTCTCGCTGTTCATGGTGATCATTGCCGCCTTCATCGGAACCCAGGACCTGGGCCAGGAAATGCAGCGTGCGCTGTCCTCCACCGATGTGGGCAAGGGGCTGGTGCTTGGCCTTGCCGTCGCTTTCATGGGGCTGATGGTCGACCACCTGGTCACCACCTGGGCAAAGACCAAGAAAGATGCGCTGGGGCTGGAGTGATATCATGACTATCCATTCCAACGACTTTGGCCCCGCCCCGTACACCCGCATAGGCTTCCTGCTGTTTCCAGGTTTTCCCATGGCCTGTCTGACTTCGGCAATGGAGCCACTGCGTGCCGCCAATGAAATCGCCGGGCATCAGGTGTTTTCCTGGTCCTTGGTGACTGAAACCGGCGCGGACGCAGCGGCTTCAGCCGGGGTTGTTTTTCCAGCAGAAACCAGCCTTGCCGGGATCAAAGGGCTGGACTGCCTGTTTCTGCTGTCCGGTCCGGAAGGTGAATTCGAAGATCCTGTCTCGGGGCATGCGCGGCTGCGCTACCTATCGCGGCACGGTGCAACTCTGGGCGCAGTGTCCGGCGGTGTCTTCCCGTTGGCGCGCAGCGGGCTTTTGTCCGGACGGCGCTGTGCCGTTCACTGGTGTTACCGCAGCGCCTTTGAAGCCGCCTTTCCCGATTGCCCAGCCGTTGACCGGCTGATTGTGCGGGACGGCAATGTTCATACGGTCTCAGGTGCAACCGCCATGTTCGACCTGTCACTGGAACTGATCGGAAATGCTCTCGGGCCGGACGCCATGAACGAGATCGCCTGCCTGTTCCAGCACCCCGTCATCCGCAACGGCAGTGCCCGCCAGAAGATCCCGGTGCTGCAAAGCGACCGCACCGTCGACCAGATGCCGCCTGCGGTAAAGGAGGCAATGGCGATCTTCACGGAGCACTTCGAAACCCCGGTCTGCATCCGCGACGTGGCCCGCATGGCCGGCATTTCGCCCCGCCAGCTAGAGCGCAGTTTCCGCACCGCGACCGGCCTCAGCCCCGGCGAGTACTACCGGCGCCAGCGCCTGAAGGCCGCCCGGCAAATGGTGCTCTATTCCTGGGATCCGGTCTCAGACATTGCACATGCGGTCGGCTATGCCAGTTCCTCGACGCTGACTCTGCACTACCGCAAGCTTTATGGCGTTACGCCGGTTCAAGACCGCAAACACGCCTTCCAACCGCCCGGTCGCCGCCCAATGCAAGCGGCGACACCGCCCCCGGGTGGCCTTTAGGCCCCAGACTTTGGTAACGGGTCGGTCCCAGTCAAGGGATTTCACGCAAAAAGACTGATCCCGACGAAGCTGGAGAGCGACATCTTTTGGCTTTCGTGCCTGATCTTCAGGCCGCCCTGTAATGAGGTACTTTGGCCACATGCTGCGGAATGAGAACGGCGGTGAGAAAGTCGACCACGGTAGCGGTCGGATGAACCTGCTGCAGGCGGCGTAAAAGTCGTCCATCTTTGCCCTTTCTTTAACGGAAGGGGGGAGGATCTTCACCGTGGATTTGAATCGCAAGGTTCGTCTGGCTTGCGCCGAGAGCATGAGCCAGCATGAAGCGGCCCGGCATTGCGGGATATCTCGTGACAGCGTTCGGGAGATTTTGGCGTTTTCAGTTCCGCCTGGCTATCGGCGGACTGCACCGATCCGGCGGCCAAAGCTGGACGGGTTCACCGGGATCATCAATAAATGGCTGTCCGATGATCGGGAGTGCATGCTCAAGCAGCGGCATACAGCCAAGCGGATCTCCGAACGGCTTCTTGACGAGCACGGTTTCGAGGGCGGATACCCGGTGTCGCACTTTCCCTTCCCGGGCGCCTGAATCCTCACCGGGGTCTCAACAGTATCATCGTTCATGGCCGGGTTGCCTCGCTCTGGGCGGCTCTGTTGCCGTACCGCCGCGCTTTGGAGAGGGGGGAGCCACCCGGGTTGGCATGCCTTCGTTTTCAGCGGCTTGGATTGAGTACTTTTCCCAAAGACCGTCTTGTGGAATCTCCCTGGCATCCCGGGCCGGCAATCCGCTTTCCGGCTCTGCCATATGCCAACCGGAATATAGCTGGCGGATCTGTGTTTCGGACACGCCGTCGGCCTTCATCACAAGGCGAACCATCGGGTCATCCAGCATTTCTTCAAGAAAAAACTGTGAGAGTTCTTTTCCGGAAAGTTTGTCCTTGGCGCGCGCAGTTTCGAGCTCGGCGAGGGAAACGGTCAGGCTCCGTTTCAGCCCGGGGTGGGAGGTGCGCGGGTGCAAATGTACGAGGACCGATGCTTTCCAAGCCTGAGGGTCAAGATGGCCAGGCGGCGCAGTGAGCTCGGTTTCGATGTCATACTCTCCTGCCGGGAGGGTCTCATCGAAACCCGGCACGTGGAAGGGCCGTGAGAACTCTGCGATGGTCTTGCTTGTCAAGTTCTCCATGAGCGCCTTTCTCCTTCGCCGGCGTAACTTCATTCCTGCCGTTTGCATGGAAGGATCACGCTTCCGGGCGGGCTTTTGTGCTTTTTCGGGGGGCCGTCCTGGGCTCTGGCGATTTGCTGGCAGGCTCTTCGCTTCTGGATTTCATCTTCTGTTTCGCAGCAGGTTTCAAATTCAGCAAAGCTGCCAATTTCGCCAGAAATTCTTTGAAAGACATGATTTTCTCCTTGGTTGTCCGCAGCAAATTCAGGCCAGTGATGAGGCACGAAATTTGCTTGCAGATGTTTCTGTCCAAAAGTTGCCCGCTTAACTCCAGAGCCTCCGGACGGAGGCTTTTGCCACTGTTTCCTTTGTACCGGGCGCCCATCCTGCACTGTAGGTCCAGTTCACCGGATACCGGTTGCAGGGCACCGGAACAGCAACGCATTTGCCGCCCTCGAGCCGGTAGAAAGGGTCGCATTCCCAGCTTCCTTCGAAACCTTTGGCATGAGCATTTGTCGGAGTGACGTGAAAGGCCGGCCGCGCGGAGGTGCGAGAGGTAACGGCCATCAATGCAGCAAAAAGCAGTACTAGCATGCAGGCACACGAGCGAAGCGGCGCGTTTCCCGCTGCAGACGCGGAACGTGCGTCAGGTGGACATTTATTCAATGGGTTACGATGCATCCAGTTCCAGCTTGCCCATGCACGCCTGCGCAAGATCGCGGTCAGGTGCCTGGGAGCCCGGGACAGTTGCCCAGCCGGCAGCCATGACAATATCTCTTCGCTTGTAGGCGGATGCCTCTCGGATTTCCGTCAGTTTTGCAGCGCGGTTGGTATCGGTTCTGGCAATGTCGAGACAGACCGGTACCAGCGCTTCAATCACTTTGTCATGGGACATGGTGCTGGCTATTCTGGTCGCGTTGCTGCCGGTCACCCAGCCGCCCCACGAAAACCCTGCGACAGCTATCATAACCGCACCGGCCAACGCACCGAAAATGCCGGGTTTTAACCATTTGGGTGTTTTCATCTCAAGTCCTCCTGCGGAGAAGGCTCCGCTTCGCTATCATTGCTGTTCCGCCTCAAATCCCGGTCGCGCCTGAGTGCCTGTTTCAAGGCGCTTTCGGAAACCGGGCGCAGCTCGGTCCGGCCCGCTTGTCCGCCCCTATTGCGGATCTCCAGATAGGTTGCCGTCCTTCGGTATGCCTCGAAGCTAAGTCCTTGGATCAGCTCTTCTTCGGCGACAACCTGGTACTGTCCGGCAGGAAGACTGTCTGGATAACCCGGCAGGGTGAATGCATTGAAGAACGCCACTGCCGTTCTGGACGAGCGTATGTTCATTTGGTCCTTCTTGCATTCCCTGCTTGTCTTGGCCCGCGCTTCCCGCGGCTGGACACTCCGCAGCTAGGTCCCGTTAAGGCCTAGCATTTAGAATTACTCTAAACCTTCAGAAGAGAGCCTGTGCTGACCGATGTTAGCGCCTGCAAATTTATTGAGTATGGTGGCCGTTACCGCCGCTTGAAGCTTTCGGCCGTAAATGCGCGCGCTGCAACCGCGAAGGACGCCTTCATGGTCTTCCCTTACCCGGAAGGCGTTCTACAGGGCAGTCAAATCTAAAACCGCCTGAAACAGGGAACGCCCTGACGGTCAGTCGAAATGACTGGCCGACGCATACGCCGGCGCGGCGGTCTTTCCATTCTTGCCTACCGGGTCTCAGCCAAAAAAGCAGCGGCGCCAATCCTTACGGCACTATATGCATCCACCTATCTGCACGACAACGGAAAATGGGTTCGCATGTCGCACCAGCAGACCCCGGTGGAGTGAGGCAGGGCGTCCGGAATTCCCATATTTGCGCTGTGCCGCCCGCCCGTTTGGGGCAATGTGTCACAACGGACGTCAGGCCCGGATTGAGGCGCGTGCGGAAACCAGCCTGCGGCGGAATTCCGCGCTAACCTGCGTCAGTGCGGAGTGGCCTGGAAGCAGGCTAGGTGATCCCTGCCGGCCAGTTACATGCCGGTGTGTTTTTCCGAGTACCCGAGAGGCGTGGGGGGCCTGCCGCCCCCTTAGAAGGTCTGCCTGCAGTCCTCGCTTCTGCTTCTCGGAACGTCCAGAAAGGACAACCGAATGACATCCGAAATCAACAAACCCGCCTTGACAATGACCGCGGTCAAGGCCGCCTGCGACAAGGCACCTGCCGGTCCCAAAAAGGATGCTGCCCTGAAGCATTACCGAGCCGCTGAAAAGGCACAGACAGCAAAGAACCACACCGATATGAACAAGGAGCTCGGCGCGGCGCAGCACGCACTCGGGTAACTTCTGGCATCCGGCTTACGGGACGGGCCGCGATATACCGCGCGGCCCGCCTTATTTCAGGAAAGGTCTGGCTTGATCCAGATAGGCTGGGTCGAACTCGGCCAATGCGACCAGACGGTCATAGTTGTCAAAGACCACTTTGCCCGTGCGGAAAGTGACAAGCCCGTCCTCACGCAGCTGCCGCAGGACGCGGTTCACATGGACCGCGCTTAGCCCGAGCGCATCGGCGAGATGATATTGCGTCAGAGGGCAGTCATATTCCGCTTTGTTGCCCATCCCAACCAGCTCAAGTCTTGCACCAAGTTCCAGCAGGAAATGCGCCATGCGTTCATCCGCGTCGCGCCGCCCGAGCCCCACAAGATGCTCAACCACCATCGCTTCATCCCGGGAGGCGGCCCAAAGAATGGCCATCGCCAGCCGCGGGGTGTCAGCAAATGCCGTTATCAGGTCGTCTGCTAAAACTTCTGCCGCTTGAACCTGCATGATCGGCTCGATGCTGTGGTCCGAGGTGTGAAGCAGAACACTGCGCAGGCCCAGAAAATCGCCCGGAATCTGAAAGTCGACAATCTGGCGCGCCCCGTCCGGCTGGATTTTGTAGGAACAGACCCAACCCTCCGACAGAATGTAGGCCGCCTGTTCCGGCTGACCTTGATGCACAAGGTCACGTCCTGCCGCAAAGGTTCTTCGGCGCTGATGCAAACGCTCCAGAACCGCAAGCTCTCCCGCCGACAGAGCGACGAATGCCATGAGCTTTCTAGCGAGCGGAGTGTTTTCGATGGCGTTCATGGCCTTTCCCGAATTGGCGCGGCACGGCTTTCTCAAGGAAACCAGCGCAGGGACTGCTTTCTATCAGTCCAGCATAGCGCAATTTCTGCGAGGATGATCAAGTTCATCACCCTCCACCTGCGGTTTGATGAGCGAGGCAAAGGAAGGATAGCCCAAGATGCCCGAGCAAACTGAATATGCCGGAATAGCGGCGCTAACGATTTGCGAGACGCTCCTGCTTGCCATGAACGACTACCATCTGTTGCCGGAACATGAGGTCGTGGGCGTCCTCCGCGACGCCGCCGCGAGCCACGAGAACGCTGCCGGTCTTGGCTCTAACGCTGACATGCACCGGGCAGTCGCCGATATGATAAACCAGATTATCGCAGGTGGAAACTCGGTTCGGCGGCCGTGATGCAGCCTGGCCAATAACACCTGCGGCCCGGGACAAGCCGCCGCGATGCAATGACAGGTTCGATGCAGGCGCGAGGTTTAACTGTTCAAGCTCATCCGGCCAACGCGCTATTCAAAGCCGGGTGCAGCAGGATCACGTCTGGGAAACAAACGCAACCAACCGACTTTGAAAGGAAATCAGATGTCAAAAGGTGATAAGAAACGTGGCAACCGCGAAGCGAAGAAGCCTAAGAAGGTCAAGGAGAAGATTGTCGCAACAGCCGACTTCACCAAGGGCAGGTCCGTGGTCAATGTTGGGGAGAAGAAGAAATCGTAGCGAAGTACGCTTCTAGAGGTGAACCACTGGGGGGCTCGGCCGAGTGGACTTCAGGCGGGCGGTCCAGTCTGAGACCTGCTGCGCCCCAGCCGATGGGGCGCAGGTCTTCGGACAGACGTTCAGCCGAGTCTGGGGTCACGTTCCACACCCGCACTGTTTTGATCGGGCTTACGGTGCGGAAAGCTTTGGGCAGTTGCGCCGCGACCTTACCGGCCCCGAGGATCAGGAGGTTGCGGGCCTCCTTGCTTGCCAAGTGTTTGGCCCCCAATGCAGAAGCGGCGGCAGTGCGCCGCGCTGTCAGAACCGAGCCGTCGAGCAGCGCCTGATGAACGCCGGTTGCCCGGTCAAACACTAGGACCGATCCGCCAATGTCCGCAGAGGGCGCGCGGCGGTTTCCGGTGTGGCAGCCACAATTTTCACGCAACCCACAGCATTGGTCCAGGCCGGCATCAGAAGCAGTTTGGCGTCTGACACGTCCTACATCGGCATCGAATGGCGGTGCCTGCGCGGCGCGGCCAGACCGCTGTCGAACAGCGCTTCCATCTGATTGATCAGGTCCGTGAACGGTAGAGCCTCTGCGGTGGCTTGGGCTTTAAGGATCTTTATGGCTCAGCTTTCGAAACGGGAGGGAGAGAAGATCGCAGCGGTCACGCCCGCGTTGACGACATCAATTGGCAATTCCGCGCCGGTCAGAAGGGCAGCGGCGATCTGGCCGACGGCGGGCGAGGTCTGGATGCCGTAGCCGCCAACGCCAGCCAGCCAGAACAGCCCCTCGGCCTGGCCGGAAAACCCGATGACCGGCAGGCGGTCAGCCGCAAAGGTGCGCAGGCCGGCCCAGCTGTGAGCCACATGGTTCACTTCCAGCGTGGTGCATTCGCTGAGGTAATGCGCCGCATAGGCAATATCGAGTTCCTCGGGCCAGGCATCATGGGGGGCGACCGGGGTTTCATCCGCCGGGCTGACCATCAGCTGGCCAGCGTCAGATTTGAAATAGAAGACTTCGTCGATCTCGTTTACTTCCGGCATTTCGGCGGTGTCATAACCTGGTACCTTAACGCTGATAGCAGTGCGGCGGTGCGGGATGATACCTAAGGGAGATGCGCCGCACATTTGCGCAACCGGATCGGCCCATGCGCCAGCCGCATTGACGACGGTCCGGGCGCGCAGCTCTCCGCCCGCAGTCTCAAGGATCCAATTGCTTCCTTCGCGCCTGGCAGAGATCAAGGCGGCGGACTGGCGGAATTCAGTCCCTGCTTTCTTGGAGGAGCGCGAATAGCCCTGAAGCAAGTTTTCAACCTCCACATCCCAGCAATCTGGATCGTAGAAGGCACCCTTGACCCAGTCCGGGTCGAGGAAGGGCATTTTCTCCAGTGCCAGCTCGACAGACAGAAATTCAACCGGTGCAGCCCCGTCTGGAGTGTTCGCCTGTTCCTTCTCAAAGACCTGACGCAGGTAGTCCGCCTTTTCGGCCTGCGCAATCAGCAAGTTGCCGCGCCGGCGCAGCAGGTCGACCTGGGAAAACCCTTCAGGCGGGGACGTCATGAAGGCGGCGCTGGCCTGCGTCAGCCGTCCAGTAACATCCGAATGGAAGCGGCGGGTAAACTCGGCAGCGGAGCGCCCCGTCGCGTGGTAACCAAGCGAGGCTTCCTGTTCCAGCAGCACAACCGAGCGCTGATTTCCGAGGAAATACGCAACAGAGGTGCCGGTGATGCCGCCACCGATGATGGCGATATCATAGATTTCAGTCATTGATCTGATCCAGTGGAAAAACAGGCCGCCGCAGCCGGGCATAGCTGCGCCGCCTGACGTCAGGCGTGCAGAGCCCGCCCGCATCGGTGACGATGATTTCCGAGGCAATGGGCGCAAAGGCCCCTTTGAAGTGCTGCATGGATTTCACCGCCAGAACGGATTTTTCAGCTGGTTCGATTCCGGCGGCACGAAACACGTTCTTGTCCAGCATCTGCATCCGGTCGGAAACGATCATAATGTCGATACCCTGCACCCGCAGGCAAACCGAAAGCCCGGTAGAGCCCGGTAATCCGGTGAACATAGGCCCTTCAAAGGTGAAACGGCCTTCGCTGACGGTCACGACCCGGCCGGTGACCTGCAGGGGCCCTCCGCCCACGGTTGGGTCGGTTTTGCCGCCGATGGAAAGCATGACATCAGCGCCAACCCCATGAGCGGCGAGCTCGGCCGCAGCTGAGGGATCATAAAGCGCCCCGGCTGCTGCGTTTTCAATCCCGGCATCCAGCATTGCGGCAATCAGCGCGGTGCAGTCGCTGTATGCGCCTGATCCGGGATTGTCGGAATAATCGGCGACCACAATCGGGCCGTTGCCGGGAGCGGCTTGCGTCAGCCGAGCAATGCCGTCCTCTAGCGGAACGGGCCGGTCCCATTTGTCCCTGTGCGACCATATCTGCGCGCAGACCCGGTCTGCAACAGCCGCTGCCGCAGGGGCGTCCGCCGCATATGTATCATGGGTCACCAGAACGGAGGGCCCGGAGGCCCAGACATCTGCATCGGTGAAGCCGGCGTTGATGGCCACATTCAAAATGCCAGGGGCTTCCATTTCTGTCGCCGCAAAGTCCAGCAGGCGGCACATCGGGCCGTCATCAGTTGTGCGTCCGTCATCGCAGCCCACTAGCATCGGCGGGCGGGCAATTGAAAGGCACGGCGCAATCACGCCCTGCATCGCCCGATGCAGCAGCGTGCAGGCTTCCACCCCGACCTCGCGCATATCCACATGCGGGTAGGTACGGAAGGAGACCGCGATCTGTGCCAGCTCCGCCAGCTCATCCGAGACATTGGCGTGCAGATCCAAGGTGACGGCCAGCGGGATATCGTTGCCGGTGACGGAGCGGACCGCGCGCAGAAACTGGCAATCTCCGTCCTCGTCGCTTTCGGTCACCATAGCCCCGTGCAGTGCCACAAACACCCCGTCATAGCACCCGCCTTCGCGCAGCCGGCGCAGGCATTCAGCGGTGATTTCCTGCCGCGCAGCCTCAGTTACCGGCCCGCCGGGTTCAGCATGGGCGGCGGTGATATAGACTGGCGTCCAGCCGCGCCCCTCGGCCACGTCGATTGCGCCACCCACTTCCGATCCGGTGCCGCGGAAATTTGCTGGGATCTCTTCTCCCTTGAAATAATGCGAAGCGTGAAAATCCTGCATCCCGGTACGCATCACGGTGAACGTATTGCTTTCGTTTATGAATTCTATGATAGCCACGCGGTAGGTCATGCTGCCGCCTTTGGCTGTTCTGCACGCGCGCCGATATATTCCAACGCCAGCGACGCCCCGAGCACCGCAGTCGCATCGGCGTGGTCATAAGGCGGCGAAACCTCAACAATATCCTTGCCAACAAAATTCATGTCCACGCTGCCGCGCAGGAACTGTATGATGTCATTGGGGCTGAGCCCGTCCACCACCGGCGTGCCTGTGCCCGGCGCATAGGCCGGATACAGACTGTCGATGCGGATGGAAAAATAGGCTGGGCGATTGCCCACCACCTCGCGCATCTTGGCCGGCGCGCCACGCCAGCCGTTATCGTGCAGCCAGTCGCGGTAGAGCACGGCAATCGGGTGATCATCGTCATAGAAGGTGCGGATGCCGGAATAGGGCATCTCCACATGGGTGCCACCGGGACCGGTCGCGCGCGAAAAGACACCCTCTTCCCCGAAGGAAAGAATATCGCTCTGAGTTTTCATGTTTCTGGCCTTAGTGGTTAATTACTTGGTCGAGGAATTTGCACGACCGCGCGTGCTGCGGATTGGTGAAAAAGCTTTCAGGGTCAGCAACTTCAACGATCTCTCCGGCGTCCATGAAGACGATCCGGTCCGCTACCTTGCGCGCAAAGCCCATTTCATGGGTGACGCACATCATGGTCATTCCGGCGTCGGCCAGATCGCTCATGACCTCCAGTACTTCGGAGATGGATTCCGGGTCCAGCGCCGAGGTCGGCTCGTCAAACAGCATGATATCGGGCTTCATGCACAGGCTGCGGGCAATGGCGACGCGCTGCTGCTGCCCGCCAGAGAGCTGCGAGGGGTATTTATGCGCGTGCTGCTCCATGCGCACCTTGGCCAAAAACTCCATGGCGGCGGCTTCGGCCTCGGCTTTGGGCGTCTTGCGGGTGTAAACCGGAGACAGGGTGCAATTGTCCAGCGCGCTCAGATGTGGGAACAGGTTGAAATGCTGGAAACACATGCCAACGTGGTCGCGGATATTGCGGACTGCACTCTTGCTGTTGTCCAGGACAATCCCGTCCACGGTCAGCTGACCTGACTGATGCGGCTCCAACCCGTTGACGCAACGGATCAGGGTCGACTTTCCGGACCCGGAGGGGCCACAGACCACGATTTTTTCGCCGCGTGCGACATCCAGCTGGATGTCCTTCAGCGCATGGTAGGCGCCGTAGTGCTTGTTCAGGTTGCTAAACTTGATAGCGATGTCGGAAGAGGACATTATTTCACCTTTTTGCAGCATGTCAGGCCATCCATTTGATGCGCACTTCCATCCGGCGCAGGACCCATTCGATTACCAGAACCAGCAGCAGATACTGCACGGCAGCGACGTAATATACCTTTAAATCAAAGGTTTCTGAGAAGATGTAGCGGGCCTGCCCCATCAGATCGAAAACGGTGATGATCGCCAGCAGCGAGGTCGCCTTCAGCAGGAGAATGAACTCGTTCCCGATCGCAGGGAGCGCTTTGGCAAAGGCGATCGGCAGCAGCACCCGGCGGAAGGCGGTCCAGCGCGTCAGGTTCAACGCCTGATTGGCCTCCAGAATGGAGGTGGAGATGGTATCAAGACTGCCGCGGATGATCTCAGCCTGATAGGCGGCGGTGTTCAGTACCAGCGCCAGCAGCCCGCAGTACCAGGCATCGCGGAAGAACCACCACAGGCCTGCCGCACGCAATTCCCGGCTGAACTGACCAACACCATAATAGACCAGAAACAGCAGCACCAGCAGCGGCATGCCGCGGAACAGATTGGTGTATCCAAGTGCCAAAACCCCGACGATACCCTTGGACTTCGAGCGCGCAACGCCAATGGGCAGAGCGAGGAAAAAGCCGAAGAAAATCGCCAGCCCCGTCAGCGATGCAGTGGTCGCAAGACCGTTCCACCACAGGCCTCGGAAGTCGAGCCACAGATCAAGCATTGGCGGTCTCCATTCTAACAAATCCTTTGGAAGACCGTTGTTCCAGCCGTTTCTGGGCACGCGAGGAGAGCGTGACGAGCAGGATGTAGACCGAGGCGACTAAGAGGTAGAAAAAAAACGGTTCGCGGGTTGTGTTAATGGCCAGATTGGCAACATGGGTGATGTCGCTAAGTGCGATGACCGACACCAGAGAAGTGTCTTTTAGCAGGATTACCCAAAGGTTTCCGAATCCGGGAATGGCATGTCGCCAGAGCTGCGGCAGGATTACTTTGAAGAAGGCGTTGAATGGTGACAATCCCAAGGATTGTGCTGCCTCCAATTGTCCCCGGCCCACCGCGTTCAAAGCCGCGCGCACAACTTCGCTGCCGTACGCACTAATCACCAGACTGAGAGCGATAAGCCCTGCCGCAAACGGGCTGATGGAAAAGGAACTGCCCGGCACGATCCAGTTCGCTGCCACGGAGATCAGGATCTGCGACTGAAAATATATGATCAGCAGCGTCAGGATCTCGGGCAGGCTCTTGAAAACCGTCGAATAAATGCGTCCGAGGATGCGGATGGCCCGGAATGGGGAAACCTTGGCCCAGTGAATGATGAAGGACAGCAGGATCGCCACGGGAAAGGTCGCAATCGCCAGAACCAGCGTAACGATCAGCCCATGCAGAAGCTCATCACCCCATCCTGCATCGCCGTAGGCAAGTAGAGAAAACACATCCACCTCAAACCTCGCGTCGGAAAAGAAACCAAAAAGGCGGGCTGTTCATGCGAAGATCAGCCCGCTGAGATTGCGCATGCCCGGCCAGGTGCCGAGCTTACTGACCGTAAAGCTGGCTTACGAATTGGGGCTGGCCCATGATGTCGAAGGCAAAGTACTGCGCGCGGACCTTGTCATAGGTGCCGTTCTCAATGATCGTGGCCAGTGCGGTGTTTACCCGTGCCTGCAGATCGATGTCTTCCTTGCGGAAGGCCAGACCAGCACCGATTGTGCCGTCCAGCAGGAATTCCTGACCGACAAAGTCACAGCAGTCGACGCCGTCCGCCATCCAGTCGCCAATGGTAAACTTCGATTCCAGAACCAGATCCAGCCGCCCGCTTTCCATGTCCAGGAAAGCTTCGCCCAGTTTCGGGTAGAGCTTGACCTCGCTGTCGGGAAAATACTCCTGCAGCACCTGGCCGGCAACCGACCCCGACTGGGTGCCGATCACCATGCCTTTCAGCGACGCCGGGGTTGCCTCTTTCAGGCCCAGATCCTTCAGCCCGGCAAAACGCATGGTGTTGAAGTAACAGGGGTCCGAGAAGTTGACCTTCTCCATGCGGGCTTCGGTGATCGCCATAGAGGCGGCCATGACATCGAACTTGTTCGCGTTGAGCGCCGGGATGATGCCGCCCCATTCATGGGTGCTCCACTCGCACTCAACCTTCATTTCGGCGCAGATCGCATTGACGATATCAATGTCGAACCCCTGAATCTGACCGCTTTCCGACACGAAGTTGAACGGCGCATAGGCGCCTTCGGTGCCGATATGAATTTTTTCGGCATGGGCCAGCCCGGCGCTCAGCGCCAGCCCCATTGCCGCGGCGGTAAAGGGTTTGATGGGTGTGTGCATGGTCTTTCCTCCTGGATTGAATTTTTTGTGCCGGTCCCTGATCCCCTCCAGGAATAGGAATTAGTTTTTTTAGAGATGCCGAAAGGACGCATACTCAGCACATAAATATTTGTTGGCTGTTGAAAAAATCAAAGCAAAAGAACTATTTCTAACTATGATAAAAACTAATGGCCAAACCCGAAGCCTTCGGCGCCTGTTGACCCACCTGCGCGGCCTGCGTGCCTTTGAAGCCGTGGCACATTATCAAAGTTTCACACTTGCCGCCGAGGAACTGGCGGTCAGCCAAGGGGCGGTCAGCCATCAGATCAAACAGCTGGAGGAGCGTTTCGGCACCCGCCTGTTCAAACGAACGCGCCACGGTGTTTTACTGGAACCGGAGGGCGAGTTGCTGAAAGAGGTCTGCGGCCGAGGCTTTGACGAGATTGGCGAAACCCTGTCATTGATCAGCCAACGACGGGAAACGCAGCTTCTACGGGTCCGGTCGGGTCCGTTTTTTGCAATGAAGGTCATCGCGCCACGGATCTCCGAATTTCTCAGCGCCAATCCCGGCCTGCAGCTGCATCTAAGCAACCTTGAGCCGGATTCAGCATCGCTGGGGTCCGAGGACGTGTTGATCAAGTATTGCGTGCAGCCGCCCGCAAACTCCGTATCGGTCGAAATCCTGAAGGAAAAGCTTGTTCCGATTTGCAACCCGTCCCTGACCGCGGAAGGCAAGGCCTATGACGAGATCATCGCTGACACAGGCATCGCCCGGCTTCATTACCGCGACATGAGCGACTGGGACGACTGGCTGAAACTCTATGGCGGCAACGGCCGCACGGCCACGCAGAACCTCATCTTCGATGACCAGCACACCATTCTGGAAGCCATACGCTCAGGCCAGGGGATCGGTGTGGCCGATCGTTCGCTGGTCCGGGAGGATGTCACCCGCGGCCGGATCGTCATCCTGTCGGAGAATTATCTTCGCCCGGAAACTTCCTACAAATTCATCTTCATGCAGGAGCGCGCAGGATCTAATTCGTCGATCAGGCTGTTCCGGGATTGGTTGGAAAACGAGGTGACGAAACTACAGGACTTTTAGCGTCAGGACTTCGGTAACGGGGACCTACCAGTCAAGCGGTTCTAAGCAGGCAAATTGATCCGCCAAAGCGGTTTCACCGGGTCTATTGTAGCCCGTCCTGCTTTCTGCCGCGGCTTTCGGCTGAGGTCCTTCGGGTACATGCTTCGATCCATGGTCAGCACGCTGGCTGCCAACATGATGCTGGTTCGTTGCAATTTCGATGCGCCCACCTCATTGGCGTGCTTGAAGGAAGCCAGCGACAGTCCTGACCTCCGCTGCCCGGCAGTGGTTAACAAGGCTAACCATGGGAGGGGCATCACCGGAACCACGCCCCTGCGGGACCTCGAAAGCCTGCGATCAGGCAGGCAGCGGGTGGTGCAGCATTCGGTCGACCCATGTTCGGCGCGGTATCCGGCTGGAAAACTGCGCCTTCGGCCCAGATTCGATGGAGTATCCCCGCAATACGGCGAGCCAAGTCAACCATCGCGCGCTTGCGCCCACGGCGCTCTGCGAGCTGGGCTGCCGTGCTCGGTGATCACGCAGATCGCGGTCTTGGCCAATGACATGTCCAGTCCGACAAACATTCTCATCCCATAGCCCTCCAAGTCGATCCGATACGGGGCGCGTCGGCAGCTGACCTGTCAGCATGCAAGCGGTAACGGGCGGTGTGCAACGCAAGCCCCGTTACAGCACCTCACATCCAGTAAGTGACGAGGGCGGCCAGCGCGATTGCTGAGAAAAAGACCTTCGGGCATCTGTCGTATCGGGTCGCCATGCGCCGCCAATCCTTCAGCCTGCCGAACATGATCCGATTGCGGCGTTTGTAGCGGCACTTGCCGTACTTCACCGGTTTTCTCCGCTGTTTCCGGTCAGGGGTACAGGCGCGTATCCCTTTGTCTTTCAACGCGTCCCGGAACCAGCCAGCATCAGAACCACGGCCTCCGGGCAGCCAGCCGGCATCCGGCAGGCTGCTCAACAACACCCGCCCCCCGATGTCGTCGCCGACTTGCCCTGCCGTCACGAACAGGTTGAAAAGGCATCCGCGGCTGTCGCAGATCTCATGCAGCTTCGTGTTCAAGCCGTCTTTGGTTCGCCCAATCAGGCGTCCATGCACCTGACCACCAGCAAGTCCAAGGATACAATCGTCGAGAAGCTTGGCAACAAGGTCCAACAGGACATCGTGACCAATGATCGGGAGCGAACGAACGTGCAGGTCCTGGCCGGGCCGGGGCCGGGCAAGACGCGGGTGCTGGCGCATCGGATCTCCTACCCGCTGCGCATGAAGTGGGAGGATCCGCGGGGCATTTTAGTTCTAGCCTACAGCAGGCATGCCGCCGCCGAGATCCAAGTGCGGCGCCGCGCTGATGGGCGACGATGCGACCGGTGCCACCGTCTCGGCGTGCGCGGCTGCGCGCATGCGAAGCAGGCTTTTGCTGCGGGGAAGGATGTCGGCGCCTATGTAACTATAGTTCTGCAATGGTGGAAGCCGGGCGGGTTTTTCACGGCATCGCGCGGTATCACGCCGGTGACGGTTCAGAACCGGGCCAGCCAGGAGGTTCTGGTTCCATTGGCATGTTAACTGGCCCAGGGCGTCCTGACCCCGGAGATCGAAGACCTCCTGCCGCGGGATCGGATCGCAGAGACGCACCGATGGCTGAAAACGCCCAGGCATACTGGCAAGTTCGTTCTGGACCACAGCGGCAAATCCCCACCCGAACTGAGCAGGCGGCGGCAACCATGCCCCCGCCTGTTCCAGTATAAGTGTTTCCGGCGCTTTCCGGATCACCGCAAGCTATGAAGCTGCCCTTGCCAGACACCGCTGCACATCCGCCGTGAGGGTCGCCAGGATATCGCTGACAGGCGGCGCCGAGCAAATCAGCCCGATGCCTTCGCCGGCAAAGGCGGTTGCAACATCCGGATCCCCGGCATCCTGAGCCGCCGCCCATTTAGCCGCTTCAGACCCGCATCCTGCCACAAGGCGCCCTCGCAGCCTTGCCATTTCTGGACAAACGTGTTGCGCAGAACACAGTCGTTGTAGCGGCCGGGCCTTTTGAGGCCGCGGACCACGTCCACCACCCCCTTGCGGATTGTGTCGTCCCCGTCGCCGCCAGCGCGCGATCCAGAATGCGCGGATGCACCAGCGACTCGCGCGAGACCCAGAACCGTGTGCCGATCACCGCGCCATCCGCTCCCAGCATCAAGGCCGCAGCCAGACCGCGCCCATGCGTGATACCGACTGCAGCACAGAGCGGCGCCTTGCTGTTCCGGCGCGCGATCTCATCAGCGATTTCGGGAACCAGTGCAAAGGTGCCGCGCGCCTTGCCAAGTCCGCCGGCGTCCGCACTCCAGCGCCTGACGCGCATCTGGCAGGGTCTGGACCCGGCAGATCAGCGGCACACCGGCGTCCCGGATCGCAGGCGCAAAAGGCGCCGGGTGGCCTAAGGACAGGAACAGTGCCGCTGGAATGCGCGCCCACACTTGATCAAGCAGTTGCGGCTGTTCCGCCAGCTTCCAGGTGATCAGCCCGCAGCCCGCACGGGCGCCCGCGGCGATGTCGAACTGCTGGCCGATCCACGCGGCATCCCAGTAAGCCCGCCGATCAGGCCCAGCCCGCCGCGCGCCGCCTGCCGTAAAGGCTATCGGAGCCTGGATCACCGGGCAGATGATCCCCAGCGCCTCTGTCAGCCGCGTCCTCTTTGCGCCTGCTTCCGGTACTCCTGCACCGGCAGGCCGCTAACGCCCCAATCCTCCAGCGGGACCTCATTGATCACCACGAAGGTTGTCGCCGGGTTTTTGCCGAGAACGTCCTGCAGCAGATCGGTGACCCCGGCGATCAGCTGCGCTTTTTGGTCTGCGCTTGGGCCGGTGCCGTCGGGGCCGCCTTCGCGGGTCACTTTGATATTCACATAGGGCATCGGTCAGTCCTTTCGCGGAACATAGGAAAACACTTTTGCAATGATGCGCCATTCGGCGCCGTAGCGGACAAGGGTGAGCAAATCGTGGAAGTCGCGCCCCATCATAGTCATCCGGGCGCTGACACGGGCCAGCCGGTCGCTGGCAAAAGCAATCTCCAGGATCTCCTCCTCGCGCGGGTCGCCGCGCTTGGCCGGCGGCTCGCGCCCGTCAACGCGGCGCATGTAGGTCTCAAGATCCAGATACAGCTCATCATCTTCGGTGGCGCAGACATAGGCCAGCTGCGGGTGGAACACCTTGCGCAGCATGGCGCTGTCGGCCTGATGGAGGCCCTCAAAATAGGCCTCCATCAGGTCGCTGACCTGTTTGTGATCGGCTGGGGTCATTGGATCAGCCCCTCTGCCCGCATTGCCGCCTGAGCGGACGGGCGGGACGCGCTGCGGCTCACAAAGGCGGCCAGCCGGGGCCAGCGGGCCAGGTCGATGCCGGTGAAATTCGCCCAGTTGGAGACCACGAACAGATAGGCGTCAGCCACCGAGAACCGGTTCGCAACCAGCCACTCGCGGCCATCTTCCAGCTGCGCCTCGATCAGATCGAACTTACCCGCAACGGCTGTGCGCGCGTCGTCTTTGCCTGCTTCGGATGTAGCCTCGCGGAACAGCGGGCCAAAGGCCTTGTGCAGTTCGGTCCCGATCCAGTTGAGCTGTTCCTGCATCCGGGCGCGAGCCAAGGTACCGGCGGCCGGCGCCAGGCCTGCCTCCGGGTGGCTGTCTGCGATATACTGCAAAATAGCCGCCCCTTCAGTGAGAATGCTGCCATCGTCCAGGCCCAGGGCCGGAACATAGCCTTTGGGGTTGATTGCGCGGTAGTCCGCGCCGCTATCGGTCCGGCCTACTGCGGTATCCACGGCTTCGATTTCAAACGGGCGGCCGGTTTCATGCAGGGCGATATGGCTAGCCAGCGGACAGGCACCGGGTTTGTAGTAGAGTTTCATGACAGTCTCCTGTGTTGAGCAATGCCCTCTGACTACCTCCCGACATGATTGATTGATAATATTGTGTTTTCACACTTATGATGAGAAATATTGATCATGATGAGGGCCCATGAAACACGAGCAGCTCCTTGCCCTGGAGGCGATCGTCGCGACCGGCACCTTCCGCGGCGCGGCTGATCGGCTGCACAAGTCACAATCCGCTATCAGCCACACCATCCGCCAGCTGGAAGAGGAACTGGAGCTGGAGCTGTTCAGCCGCGCGGCCTACCGGCCCGCGCTCACCCCGGCCGGCGAAATATTCTACCGCGAGGCATCACGGGTGCTGCGCCAGATGCAGGGGCTCGGAACCACCGCCGCCCGGCTGCGCGCCCGTGAAGAGCCGGAGCTGAACATTGCCGTCAGTGCGACACTGGATCTGGACACATTGCTGCCCGCGCTTGCCGGCACCGGGCGGCGCCACCCGGCAACCCACCTTCGGCTGCGGATGGAGATGATGGGCGGCCCGATTGCCCGGCTGATGGAGGGCAAGGCGGATATCGCGCTTGCGTCGCTCGACGGGGTGTCGCTTGACGAAGTGGAGGCCGAGCCGGTTTCGGAGGTGACCATACGGCCGGTGGCCAGCCCCGATCTGAACCTGCCGGCCGGCTCCGGCGCGATTTCGGCAGCCGAATTGCAAAGCCATGTGCAAGTGGTCGCAGCGGGCACCGGCGGTGCTGGGCATGACCAAAGCCGCGATTTGCTTCCAGGCGGGCTGAAGTGGACAGTTTCTGATCTAGCGGCCAAGAAAAAGGTGATCCTCGCCGGTCTCGGCTGGGGCGGCCTGCCTGACCATATGACGGAAGAGGAGCGGCGGTCCGGGGCTTTGCTTGCGTTAAACTTGGAAAGGTTCGCCGTGCGCCGGACAATGATTTTCAAGATGAGGCGCAGAGACCGGCCAGCCGGGGTGGTGGCCAGTGAGCTTTGGGACAAGATCGGGGAGGTCAAACCGGCCTAGTGCAGGCTATGTCCAGCACTGCGGATCCCGGTCATTGAAGCGGCCGCAGCAAAATTGCGGTTCGCATTCCCTCCAAGCTAAACAACTTCGAGCGACCGGCCCGGTGAAAACTGCCGCGCTGCAGCCTTGTGAAGTAAGTTTGCGCACCTGACAGGTGGCAGGCGGGTGAGTTTGCAAAGGGCGCTACCTGCGAAATGTTGACCTGCTGGGTTGTCCAGGCTGCTTTTGCAGCGAAGGTCTGGTTGGTCCGCCAGGGGTGAATTCGTGCCAGTCGCCGCGAATAGCGGCTCAGCCCTGGATCGGCCGCTCGTGCCCGATCCAACGAACTGGCAGTCTGAGCCCATTGTGACCAATGCTGCGCGATGCACGAATTTCTGCTCCGCTCAACCGCAGCAGGCGGGGCCGGAATGCCATCGACGTTCACCGGCAGAAAATGAGTCCCCTGACCGGGCGACAGATGCCCTTCTTGTTCAGGTCTCGCCGGCGCCCAAAAGTATAGGGTCGTGCCACCTCGTAGTGCTGGGCAGCCCGTGCCCGTGTCACACCGGCAGCACCGGCTGCCAGCAGGATTCCGAGTTTTTTGTTGTCGCCCCACTGCCGACACCGCTCGACGTCCGCAGCCTCGCTCAACATCGGCCCTCCCCCCAAGACACGTCGCAAACGTTTTTTTTGCAAGTCTCTTAGATTCTGCAGGCTCCGTTTGGCAGGTGGCCTCAACCTGCCGCCCCCCCATTTTCCAAGCGTTGCTCGAGCAAGAAAACCGCAAGTACCTATTCCTAGGTATCTTGCCGCTGAAAGGTCAACGACGGCGCAGCACGAGGCCATACGGCGCACCACGAAGTTCACAGGAAAATACTGGCTGGCGTCAGCTTGATTTGCAGTCTAGCGGCGGCAAATCCAGCAGCGTGCAGGTCAGGACTGACAACTCTTTCGACACATCAGACAAAATGGATTCATCGAGTATCGGCATGGCGCCATTGTGACAAAGTTCCCTTGCCTTCGCGACCATATCCTCTCCATGCTTTTCAATTAGCGCTTTTGCGTCAATCCCGGCCTGGCATTCCTGGCGAATGCAGTGAAGAGCCGCGTCCGAATACCCATGCCCTTCATTCTTCTCTGGTGCGGAGGATACCGCACGAAGGGCTGGCCTAACATCAAATGCACGGGACAACTCATCGACGATTTCAGCCGCAGGCCTAATCGACTGAATCTGTCCGACACCTTGACCGGCATAGAGACTCAGCTTTTCTGCCATTTTCGGATTGTCCACCTTGCGAATGCCGCCGCCCATGAAACGCAGCAAGTTCCAACCGCCCCTTCCATCGAGGGACCGATGCGGCGTGCCCAACTTCCATCCGTAAGAATACCCGGTTCTGAACTTGGGTCCATCCGTGTCGGTCTTGACGAGTTTCTCTTTGTAGGCATCGTGTGCATCGCATTCTAGCGATGCTAGAAAGGCGGTACCGCACCAAACTCCAGACGCCCCGAGGCATCGCGCCGCCCGCGCAGCACGGACATCGTTGATCGCACCTGCGGCGATGACGGGTCTGTCACCTGCAATGTCGGCCACCGCGGGCAGCAATGCCATCAGGCCAACCCGTCCTCTGATATGCCCGCCGGCGTCAATGCCCTGGGCAATCAGTATGTCGGCACCTTCAGCCACGGCCTTTTTGGCTTCGGCCAAGGACCCCACCTGAACCATGGTGACAATCCCTGCATCCCGAGCCCTGGGAATGACGTCCTGAAAATCGCCGTAGAACAATGAAAGCACCTTGGGGCGCTCTTCAAGAACAACCGAGAGAGCGGCATTGAAAAATTCGGGGCCGCCATATTGCGGCACCAAATTCACTCCAAAGGGTTTGTCCGTTAATTCGCGGGTGCGGTGGATCCATCCTCTAAGCGTTTTTGGCAGGACACGCAGGGCGCCCAGATGGCCAAGCCCGCCTGCGTTGCTGACGGCGGCGACAAGATCCGGCCCGCTGAGGCCAGCCATAGCTGCCTGAAAGACGGGAGTTGAAATTCCGCAGGTCTCAGCAAGGCCTGTTCCGGCTTGATTGCCCGCCGACGGCTGCCTGACCTTCTCACCTGTTCCCCAGTGTGCTTCCTGCTTCATCCAAGCAACCTCCCTTACAGTGAACTGCTGTTGCATTAGACAGGCAGCTGAACATCCTGTATACAGAACATAATGAAATAGTACGTTCTGTAAATGAGAATGAAATGGAACTCAAAACACTGCACACCTTCGCTACTGTCGCCAGCATCGGAACCATTGGCGGTGCGTCCAAGGAACTGAATTGCGTCCAGTCCAATGTGACGACCCGGATCAAGGCGTTGGAAGCGGAATTGGGGGTCAGCCTGTTCAACCGGAGCCGGGCGGGAATGGCGTTGACCTCAGCAGGCGTGGCATTCCTGCCCTACGCTCAAGAGGTCATTCAGGCAGAAGAACGCGCCCGCGCTTCGGTCGAGGCCTTCGAAAGCTCGGTCAGGTTGCTGAGGATCGGCAGCATGGAAAGCACGCTTGCAGTACGCCTGCCTGGGGTCCTGTCATCATTTCGCGCGGAAAACCCGGACCTTCGGCTACAGATCCAATCGGGGCCCACTGAAGAGTTGATCGAAAAACTTCTTCAAGATCAAATTGATATTGCCTTGGTTGGTGGAAAGTTCAGGCATGCCGATCTCCAGGGGCACCCGCTGTTCGCCGAAGAAATGGTGATGATATCAGCGCTTGAATTCGAATCGTTGGAGGACTTGGGCTCCCTCCCGGTGATCGTATTCAAACTGGGATGTTCCTACCGCGACTATACCCGGCGCTGGATGCGCATGTCTGGCCTGGCGCCCAACGAGGTATTCGAACTGGGGACGCTGGATGGCATTCTGGGATGTGTTGCATCCGGTGTCGGGGTCAGTTGCCTGCCGCGTTCTGTCGTAGACGGCAGCCAGGCCCGCAACCTGCTGCGCATTCACACATTGGACGATCCGGAGCGTTTCATCGATACTTATGCTATGCTGAATCCTAAGTCTGTCCGCAATGGCGCGGTGGATGCGTTTCTACAGACCACACGAACGACACTGTTTGCAAATTAAAACGCGGTCATTTGTGACGTTTATCATTCTGGAATTGTGATCGTATTCATCATTATTTCACGCTACTTGAGATTAAAGGCGCGCCGTATGGTCTTCTCAATCACAGAGGAGACCACCATGAAGCTCGAAGACACCGGCCTGCATTTTGGCCTTGTGACCGTGATCATGCATTGGGTGGGCGCCGCCTGCATTCTATCTTTTGCAACTGGCGTCCTGTGGGAGGCCATCACCGAGGCGAATGAAATCCGAAACGCGACATTGCATATCGGTGCGCTCACTGCCTGCCTGCATCTGTTCCGGTTGATCTGGCGTTTGAGAAACTATCACCCAGCCCCATTGGGCGGTGCTAATCCGGCCCAGGTTTTGGTTGGGCGCGGTGTGGCTTTGGGCATGCTCCTGGCCGGCATCGTGCTGCCGATGATGTTCTGGTTCAAGGAATGCGACGCAATCGCGTCCCCAATTGGTCAGACTTGGTGGTACGCGTCTCTATTCTGGATGGGCTTCACTTGCTGTCTGCTAGGCCTGCTGCTGCACCTCTTCGGAGTCTATACCCATGTGTGCAAGTTCAAGGATGACAGTCTGAAGCGCATGGTGGGAATAACCACCGAGCTTTGATCCGCGATGTCAACGGCCCTTGACCTTCCACTGAAGTTTCATCCAGCCGCGACCGGAGTCCGGTTGGTGTTTACGCTGATCGGCGCAGTTATCCTCGTGAACAGGGTATGTCTCGGTATCAACTTTGCTGTCGCCACCGCCAGTTGGCCCTGTCTGAGGTATAAGGTATGAGGTTAGGGCAAATCAGTCGTTCAGCGAGACGCCTTGCAAGATGTTCAAATTGTTTTTCTTCACTTCGGCTTGTTATGCTTTCCAGCTTGTATTCGAGAAAACCTGCATCCAAATCGATGTTCTCTTCGCCTCGCGAGGCCGAATACTGTTCCGGACGTCGCCCCCGCATAAATTCAGATGGTGTTGGAAAATCATCTTTTGACAACGCACTACTCACATTTCTTGGTTTTGCTCTGAGAGTGCCTCCTCAACCGAACCGTGTCCAGACGGTGTGAAAATCTCTCGCAACCAAAATGGGTGCAATTAACGCTACGGCTGGAAGCTGGTCAGAATTGCTCGAGTGGCACTGAGACGCCCAATGGACACCCAAAGCATTTTACAAAGGTGGCTAACCGACAAGACATGCAGTCAAGTTGCTGTTTTCATTCGATAAAAATGGTGTCCGGGGGCTGTTCTAAATCTGGTCTAGATCCGAGTGCAATCCGGTTCAGTTCCCGTCACAGGCACCGTCAGCACGGTAAGCACCAGCAATTTAAGGGTTATCAGCCTCGTAGAGATGGGGTCAACAGGTCAGGATGCATTGATTTCCGCCGCACTGCATGATTCACGGCTCGGAAAATGGAGCTGTGACATGAGCGATCTTTTCTGGCTGACCGACGAG
>NZ_JAXMOX010000023.1:0-33089 GCF_034669605.1 Leisingera sp. | reverse complement strand
TTCTCCGGGGCTTTTCTTTGTGCGGCCTCTCTGCAACAGTGCATGTGAACCGGGCGGAATTACACCGCCTCAGGGGATGTAAATTTCTTTTACATCCCCATATCCGGATCAGTTATTTCAGGGGAAGGAAGGGATGCTATGAGTGTTTCCCAATTTGAGAAGATGGTGGCCGAAAGCCAGGACACGGTACGGGAGTCGCAGGCCAAGATCGGGGCGCTGACCTCGCGTATCGAGGCCGCGCGCAACAAGATCGAGGCTGGCGAGGATGCCAGCATCGACATTGAAAACGCGACTCTGGAGGATGTTCACGCCCATACCGAAGTGATGAATGCCAATATCGCCGAGCTGATTATGGGGCTGGACGATGTGACCGCGGCCTTCTCCAAGGATTTTGACGAGATGCGGGGCAAGACCGGCTGGGAGAGCTTTGTCGGCTTGTTCAGCAAGGGAAAATCGGAATCGATACGCCAGGAGCGGATGCGTACCGCCAACATCGACGACAAGCTGCAGGACCTGATTGCCAAGTCGGACGTGATCGTGAAGCTGCTGCAGGGGCAGCTGGCCACCCTGGAAGAGCAGCGGGAGAAGGTGCAGGCGAACCTGACCGCCACTCTCGACGACCGCGAATTCACGGTGCAGGAACTGGAGGCCGTGCGCGCCGGGATCGTCGGCTTGGATCCGCAGATCATCGAACTGGAGAACAAGATCTCGGTCGAGCAGGACGCCGCCGCGCGCACCAAACTGGAGACCGAGCTGGCGGAGCTGAATGCCAAATACAACGCGATGGTGCAGGAGGAGCAGGTGAAGCTCGCCAAATCCCAGACGCTGGAGCGCTATATCGAGAAGGGCAAGACCTGGGTCGACAGCCTGCAGAACCAGGCGGCGACGCAGATGGTGCTGATCAACAAGCTGCAGACGGACACTCAGCAGCGGGTGGTGCTGTATGATGCGCTGACCAAATCGCTGAAGACCGCGCAGCAGCAGGATGTGGCGCATCGGATCAACGAGATCGGCGTGCAGACAGACAAGGAAGCCCAGACCGCGATGGCGGCTATCGGCACCGCCACCAACCAGAAGATGGCCGACATGCTGGAAAGCCATGAGGGCAACATGGTGTTTGCCCGCGACGTGCTGGAAAAGAAGGCCAAGGCCGATGAACGCTTTGCCCGCCGGTTTGCGGCGATTGTCGAGAAGCACGACAAGAACCTGTATGGGGGGTGAGATTGCCGGCTGCTGCTAAGCGAGCGTTTTGACTGGGTGCCGGACTGCTGGTTTGGCCAGTTGTCGCGGCTTTCCTTTCTGGAATTCTTTTTTCGCAGGGCAGTACCGGAACCTTTGTCGCTCGGATGGCTTACTACGGTGCCCAGTCAATCGGAACGGTTAGCATGATTGCACGTGCTCTGATTATTCTTTTGGGGGCTAATAGGCTGTATCAGGCTGCGAAGCAGTAGAAATGGACTGAAATGAGATCCTTTAACTACAGAGGGCAGCTCTCGGCCGCGGGTGGACGCGAAGCGCCTGCCGTTATGCCGGAGGCAAACCTTAGGATTGACTGGGGCGGCCGGGCGCTGTCCGCGCCGCAAGCGGCACGTCCGGAACGGGAGGGTTTTTGTTCATGACCGATCCTTCCCACGACCACGCGGGCCTCAGCGACACCTTCGCCTCGCGCCGGTACTTCAAGAAGTTCGAGACCATCATCCGGCATCTGACCCGGGTGGCGGCGGCGATGCAGGCGGAGGGGCGGCTCAGCAAATCCGATGTGAAGGTGCTGACCGGCTACCTGATGCGGCTGAACTTCACCTTCCGGGCGCTGAGCATGAAGTACCTGATGGCGGGGCGCGATACCGGGCGGTTTTTCGGCAGCCTGGCGATGGACAAGCGCGACAGCGGCTTTCCGGTGGCGGCTGAGCTGATGACCATGGCCAATGACGCCCAGCAGGCGGAACGGCATCTGGCCAATATGGCCAGTGAAGATGTGCTGAAGGACGACATGGTGCGCACCATCATCTCGGACCGGACGGTGCCGTCAAAACTGCAATTCGCTCTGTCGCAGCGGCTGTATTATCAGGAGCTGCTGAAGGGGCAGCTGTTCTGGACGCAGAACGACCCGGAATGCGAATGGCTGGAAAACATCGGCGAGCGGCGCCGCCGTTTCCTGCTGCATTGGGCGGCCTATGACAGCCAGGTGAACCTGCCGGTGATCTACCTGATGGAGCTGGAGGACAGCGGCAAGGTGGCGCTGCCCAAAGACGAACGCCGCTGGCCCGAGGTGCAGGCGCATCTGATGGCGCAGGCCTTGGCGGGGTTGAAGCTGGTGACCATCGCCAAGGGGTTTGACGGGGATTTCGACGGCCTTCACCCCAAGCATCTGCGCCGCTTTCATGTGGGGCCGATGTATTCCTCGGCTTATACCGAGCAGTCCGGGCCCTTGCATCGGGTGCTGGAGGAGGCCGGGGCGCCAGAGGGCCAGGATTGGGCGCTGGCCTGGACGCTGGAGGAGCTGGAAAGCGAAGAGGTGCGCGAGGAACGGTCGGGCTGGTTCGGCACCGTGGAGCGGGAGATCTTCGCGCTCGATCCCTTTGGCGGCCGCGGCGCCGATACCGGGGCGACCCGCACCCAGCGGGCCATCATTCTGCCGCAGCGCCCGTTTCAGGTGCTGGCAGAGCTGGATCCGCCGGGGTTCGGCGATGTGCAGAAATTTGTGGTGAGCGAGGCGGGGCAGGTACTGCGGTATTGAGGCCGGCGCGTGTTGTGAGTGCGGGAGCCTCCGGCGGGAGTATTTTTTGAAAGATGAAGAGCGGGCCGGGTTTTAGGGCGCGCGGCACGGATTGAGAGGGTGAAATGAGCATTTCAGGCAATCAGATGGAGCTGCGGGAAGTGGATATCCGCAAGCACTACGCCGCCGCGGCCGCGCTGCTGGAGGGGTTTGACCACACGCCGCGGATGGCCAAGCCGCAGGCCGAGGCGAAGGCGACGGAGCGGTCCTCAGGCATCGGCACGCGGCGGCGGTTCCGGTCTACCACGCCGGGACTGGTGACGCGCTCCACCGCGCGGCCCGAAGGGGTGCATCTGATTGCCCGGATTGAAGCGGCGGATGAGGAGGATCCGCTGACCTCGCCCTTGCAGGCGACTTTGCAGCATTGCCTGCGCCGGGCGCTGGCGATCTCGCTGGCGATGGGGGAAGCTTATGCGGATGTGTCCGGCCTGAGTGACCTGAAGCGGGCCAATCTGGCCGGGTCTTTGGATGCCGCACGCAAAGGGGAGTTCACCGAGCTGCTGGCCGCAGAGGCGCTGGTCACAGCGCATGTCTTTGCCAATGCCACGGCCTATCTGCTGGCGCCGCACGGGTCCGAGGTGCAGGCCGAGGTGGGGGAGGCGGAGGAGCTGCTGACCGACAACGCGCCGCTGGCGCTGCACGGGGCGCTGTGGGAGCTGGACCAGAAACTGGCGCTGCATGGCACCGATGACGCACATCTGATTGCGGCTGCGGCGGGTTATGCCGAGCAGTTGATGGAGAAGGCCGCCTTGCGCGCGCAGCATGCGGGCCGGCTGGAGGCGTTCACTGCCGCTGCCTGGCGGGTGGAGGCGGATGATCTGACCATCAGCGGCTTTGACGCCGCGGCCAAGGCGAAATCCACGACCCTTACCATGGCGTTCAAGAAGCCGCATGAGGTGGTCGGCAACCATATCGCCAAGTACCAGGCGCTGCGGCTGTCCAAGATGCTGATGGCCTATGATTTTGAGCGCCGTCTGAACCCGTTTGCCGAAATGGGCGGCTTCATCTTCACCTTCATGGGGGACGGCAAGCCAGGAACGGGCAAGACGACGCTGATCCAGATGATGGCGGGGCTGATCCACGATTATTGCCAGAACGCAGGCTATGCCTTCCGCTACCAGAATTTCGGCATCGACAATATCGACAGCTATCAGGGCAAGTCGGGCCAGAATGCCAAGTCGTTCATCCAGAACGTGATTGATCCGGGCGTCATCGGCTTTGGCACCATCGATGACATCGACCAGATCGCGGGCAAGCGCGGCGACCGGCAATCCTCGGCGGGCCAGCAGGAGGTGACGGCGGTGTTCATGGAGGCCTTCGCCGGTGCGAATACCGTGGTCAGGGGCAACTGCACCTTTGGCATGTTCTCCAACTACCCGGAGAATGTGGACGACGCGCTGCGCCAGCGGGCGGGCGCGCGGTTCCTGGTGGACGGGCCGCAGACGCGGGAGGATTACATCGACATCCTGACCCTGCTGATGGGCAAGAACCATGCGATCCCGCTGGGTGAGCATGACCTCTACGGCGCGCAGGAGATCAAACAGGCCGTCGCGCGCTCGTTCGAGGCTTATAATCGCCCTCAGGAGCCGGGGCTGGTAGAGGTCTTTGGCCGGGTGCAGGATCAGCTCGGGGAGCTGGATGATCTGGCCAAGTTGGGCACCTACCTGAAGGCGATCCAGCGGGCGGACGAGCGGTTTACGGGCCGTGCCATCAAGAACATCACCGACGCGGTCAAGGTCCGCGCGATGGATTTCGAGCTGCCGGATGAATGGATGGAGAACCCGGAGCTGTTCCTGTTCAAGGACTACGAGACCAAATCGGCGATGATTGCGGAGCTGCGGGTGCCGATCACGGTCGATATGGTGATCCAGGAGATCAACCGCTACGCCGACTCTGAGTTCCGCTATGCCGACAAGTCGGATGAGGTGGCGATTGAGAACATGGTGCGAGACTTTGGCCGCCAGGAAGAGGCCAAGCGGCGGTATCTGGAGGGGCAGGGGTGAGCAGGAAGAAGTTTGTCCAAGCTCTCGGAGCGACGTGCGACAATTGGAACTGGAGCTGGTCTTTTGTGAACCACGAAGAGCGGTTTGTGATTATCGGAGCCTGGCAGCACTTTGACAAAGATGGAGTGCAGCGTGTGTTTTCTGAGAGCTGGTCTATACCGCAACCGGGGAAAAAAAGGGCGGCCGGATATGCGCAAACACTCCGTCATTTGGAACTGGTTCTAGAAGAAAACTATAGGTTGTTGACGTTTCGTCAGATCGCGGTCCCAGGTACCGAAAAAGACACTCCCAAAATTCTTCGTTGTGAAGAGCCGTCTGAAGAAAGGAAACTGATTCAGGAAGGCAGTGAATATTATGCCTTGGTCCGGGAAGTTACGGCACCAGATGCGGCAAAGAATCTAGCAAACACGCAGTTTCTCGAGGGGGCTCGACTGGATGTTCTGCAGACGAAATATGAGCGTAACGCTCAGGCTAGAGCCGCATGTTTGGCAAAGTACGGATACGTTTGCTCAGTCTGTAATTTTGATTTTCAGGCAACTTTTGGTGAAATTGGGAGGGAGTTTATCCATGTGCATCACTTGGTACCAGTGTCAGCTCGCAAAAAGACTTACGAAATTAACCCTGTAACGGACCTCAGGCCCGTTTGCCCTAATTGTCATGCGATGCTGCATAAAAGGCAGCCACCCTTCCAAATTGAAGAATTGAAGAAGCTGATTAGAGAAAATGCGTGACCTTATAAGGCGGTATTCCCCGGTGAAGCCGCGATGCGGAAAGGAGAGACACATGAAACGCCTCATCCAGCATGGCCTGATGTTCGGCAATCTCTTCCATGTGGCCTCGCCCGCGCTGGTGGAGCGGTACAATCGCGCGCTGACGCATTTGACCGGCAAGACCACGAGCCTCACGGACTTCCACGTTGATATCTCCGGCTTTTCGCCTGAAATCGGGGATGAGCTGGGGGATGATCACTATCTGAACCATGCTGGGGTGAACCGGCAGTTCATTCTGCTCAGCACCGAGCAGAAGCGCTGCCCGTTGCTTCACGTGAAATTCTCCACCAGCCGGGACATTCTGCGCCGGTTTATCGAGGTCAACGAACGCCAGCTGTTTGCGCTGACCGCGACCGATGCAGTCGCCGGTGAACTGGTGAACTCGGTGTACGAGGTCTCCAGCCCCGCCAAGCTGTTCGACATCCGGCGGGTTCGGATCGAGGCCGACACCACCCGCGGCACGCTGCGCCATGCGGACCGTCTGGCGGAGCTGGTGGAGCGGTTCAAGACGGGCGAGGATGCCTGGTTTGATGATGATCTGATCGGGGAGATGATCGCGACCGCCGAAAAGACCGGCGATGTGACCCGCAATCCGGTGCATCTGGAGCATGAGGTGTTTGAGCAGTCCAATTTTTGGACCGCGCATTTCGGCGGGCTCTATGTGTTTCAGGGCGTGGAGCATCCGGCGGTGATTGCCAGCGGCGGCAAGCCGGAAGGCGTGCCGCTAAACCACGTGTTCGGGCTGGATGAGCGTAATGCGATTGCCAAGTTTCTGGAGCTGAACCGCCTGGCAGAGCCGGTGATCCGGGCGCGCGGCGTCGATGGTGCGGCGATCCTGCGGCAGAAGATGGGGTTTCTGGCGGTGAGCGTGCTGACGGGCAAGGGCAGGGATCTGTCGGGCCTGTCGCGCGCGGACCTGCGGCGGATGGCGGCGCGGCATGCGGAGGAACTGCCGGCGGAGTTCGAGGGGCTGGCGGCGCTGGTGCGCTGGGCGGAGGGCGGCGGCAAGTGGCCGAAGATCACCTCGGACCATCCGGCCTATTTCTATTCCCTGCGGGCATCGGATACGCCCTGCCGCGATCTCGTGAACATGCTGCTGGCGGAGCTGTGCCCGCATGATTTCCGCCAGATGTTCATCTGCCACAAGGAGCTGTTTTACCATCAGTACCGGGGCTGGCCGGAGACGAAAAAGGCCTATGCAGCGGAGTTCCTGGCGCGGGAGTACGCGGTGGACAAGGCCGGAGCGCGCGCCGCACTGTTCGGGCATGAGCCGGATATGGACGGGCACACACCTGCGCTGCCGCGGGTGCGGCGCAAAGGGATGGTCGAGCGGGTCGGCCCCTGGGGCGCGGTGAACCGGGTGAGGGGGCGATAGAGATGTTCGGGTTTATCCGCCTGATCCTGATCCTGCTGGCGGGGCTGACCGTGGCTTACGGCGCGGTCTCGCTTTATTCGCGCGAAGTGCGGCGGGCGAAGCTCAAGCTCCGCTGGAAAGAGAAGGGGTTGACCGGCGACCGCAGCGCCTTCATCCAGCGGGGGCTGAAACAATATGACCGCTCGTTCCGGCGCAAGCTGATCCTGCTGGTTTATATCATTCCGCTAGGGGCGATCGCGCTTCTGGTCTATGTCATCAACTTCATGTGAGGTGCAGCAGATGCGTTTCATCAAATGGGCTTTTCTGATCACCATCTGGGTGCTGTTCGGCGCCTTTCTGCATTACACGCTGCCGCAGTACGATGTGGTGCGCATCGTCAACACCTATGAGGAGCGGCAGGAGCTGAACGACTGGACCAAACTCTTCTGGTCCAAGCCGGACGGCCAGTCCGCCGAGTTGATCAACCGCGATGTGCAGTTCATCCAGGCGGTGCGCCCCAACGGCCGCAACATGGTCTACCGAAATGAGGATACCGGCTGGAACTGGCCGCCCTATTTCAAGTTCGACACCGCGAACCTGTATACCGATGCCAATGACAGCATCTCGACCAAGGCGAACCCGGAATGGGTGGCGGTGATGCATTACGGCTGGCGCAACGAGTTCCTGTCGGTTTTTCCCAACGCCGTGACGATTAACCCGGTGGCGGGGCCGGAGGACAAGCCGGCCAACTGGTTCTCGATCATTGTGCTGGTGCTGCTGGCGGCGCTGTTCTGGGCCATCTATGTGCGCTGGCGCCGCTTCCGCCAAGCCCGCATAGACCCGATGCTGGAGGAGGTCGAGGACAGCCTATATGCGGCGGGCGATGCAATCGCCGAGCGCAAGGGGCGGTTCCGGCGCTGGCTGGACAGCTGGAAATCGAAGTAAGACAGGGCCGCGGAAACGCGGCCTTTTTCAGGTGCGGCGGAGCCTGGCGGAGAGCGCTGTGCAGATTCGCCGGAAACGGCCTGAATCAGCTGCTGACAGGTAGGGTTTTTGCCGCTTTTTGCATGCAGAGCGCATTTTGCGGCATTGGGCAGGTTCGTCTGGTGGCCGGTAATGAACCTGCATGTCTCATTCTGGTTTCGCCGGGTCGGTTTTGTTTCCCATGGCGGGAAATTTTTAGGGCAATACCGCGGATAGCAAGGTGCCGTCCTTCGGGGCGGAGAATTGGGAAGCTGGTGAAACCCCGGCACTGCCCCCGCAACGGTGACCCCGGGCAAGGCATGGCAATGACCACTGAGGCAGGTGCCTCGGGAAGGTGCCAGGCCCCGCCGCCTAAAGGCCCCGGGACAGTCCGGAAACCAGCCTTGCCCTGAAAAACGTCAACCGCGGGCGGCGGCGGGGCGGTTGCGGGCGCGTGGCCTGCAATCTCTCTTCACCTGTCCGCACCCAGCCAACCCGCCGCGGGGTTGCGGCAAAGGAGAGAAGCAGATGCTTCACGATAGCGAGATTCTGGCCAAGCTGATGGCCCGGCAGAAAAACTACTCTCTGGAACAGGCGTTCTATACCGATCCAGGCGTTCTGGATCTGGACTTGCGGCAGATCTTCTACCGCGAGTGGCTGTTTGCCATTCCCGCCTGCGAAGTGCCGAAGCCGGGCAACTATGTGACCCATCAGGTGGGGGCTTATAACGTCATCATCGTGCGCGGCACCGATGGCGAAGTGCGTGCCTTCCACAATGCCTGCCGCCATCGCGGTTCGGTTGTGTGCAAGGCCAAGAAGGGCAATTCGCCCAAGCTGGTCTGCCCCTACCACCAGTGGACCTACGAGCTGGACGGCTCGCTGTTGTGGGCGCGCGACATGGGGCCGGATTTCGATGCCTCCAAACATGGGCTGAAGCCGGTGCATTGCCGGGATCTGGCCGGTCTGATCTATATCTGCCTGGCCGATGAGGCGCCGGATTTCGATGCGTTCGCCGAGGCCGCCCGCCCCTACCTGGAGCCGCATGATCTGGGCAATGCCAAGATTGCCTATGAAAGCTCGATCATCGAGAACGGCAACTGGAAGCTGGTCTGGGAGAACAACCGCGAGTGCTATCACTGCGGCGGCAACCACCCGTCACTGTGCCGGACCTTCCCGGAAGATCCTTCGGTCACCGGGGTGGAAGGCGGTGAAACCCCGCCGCACCTGCAGAAGCATTTCGACCGGATCGAAGCCGCAGGCTGCCCGGCGCAATTCCGGATGGATGCGCGCGGACAGCACCGGCTGGCGCGGATGCCGCTGAACGAGGGCGCCGAGAGCTATACCATGGACGGCAAGGCTGCGGTCGCCAAACCGCTGGGACGGGTGCCCTTTGCCGATGCCGGCACGCTGCTGAAGTTCCACTACCCAACCACCTGGAACCACTTCCTGCCGGATCATTCCCTTGTCTTCCGGGTGAACCCGATCAGTGCGACCGAGACCGAAGTGACCACCAAGTGGCTGGTGCACAAGGACGCGGTTGAGGGCCAGGACTATGACATCAAGCGCCTGACAGAAGTCTGGATGGCCACCAACGATGAGGACCGCATTGTGGTCGAGGACAACCAGCGCGGCATCAACTCGCCCGCCTACCAGCCCGGACCCTATTCCGAAGTGCAGGAAAGCGGCGTCATTCAGTTCTCCAACTGGTATGCTGAGCACCTGACCCGCGCCCTGACCGGCCGCCACCTGATCGCGGCGGAGTAAGCCCATGGGACTGCAGGCTAATTTCGAGTCGCTGGACGAAACCCTGGCGTGGAAGGACGACGAGATGCTGGAATGCGTCTCTGTTGTGCCGGAAGCGCCGAACACCGCCACCTTCAGCTTCCGCGCGCCTTCCGGCGCGTGGTTCAAATACCAGCCGGGCCAGTTCCTGACGCTGGAACTGCCGGTGCCGGGCGGGACCGTCTGGCGCACCTACACGATCAGTTCCTCGCCGTCGCGGCCGCTGTCGATCTCGGTGACGGTGAAGGCGCAAGCGGACAGCATCGGCACCCGTTGGATGCTGGACAACCTGCGCCCCGGCAGGATGCTGAAAGCCTCGGGGCCAGCGGGGCTGTTCACCCTGCCCAAGCGCCCGAACGGCAAGTTCCTGTTCATCTCCGCAGGCTCCGGCATCACGCCAAGCCTGTCGATGACCCAGTATCTGTTCGACCGCGGCCAGTCGCCCGACATCAGCTTTATCAACTGCGCCAAGCGCCCGAGCGAGATCATCGCGCGGCGCCAGCTGGAAGGCATGGCGGCACGGGTGCCCGGCCTCAAGCTGAACTTTGTGGTGGAAGAGGACGATCCCTATCAGGTCTGGACCGGCTACCGCGGACAGCTGAACCAGATCATGCTGGGCCTGATTGCCGGCGATTATCTGGAGCGCGAAGTCTACTGCTGCGGGCCGGATCCGTTCATGCAGGCGGTGCGCGACATGCTCAACGGCCTGGGCTTCGACATGGAGAACTACAACCAGGAAAGCTTTGGTGCCCCGGTTGAGACTGCGGCCGATGCGCCCGAGATCGACGACGTGGTGCCGGAAGAGACCGCAGCGGCAGAGATCAGCTTTGCGGCCTCCGGTGTTATGGCGGCCTGCACCGAAACAGATACGGTGCTGGCGGTGGCCAAGGCTTCGGGGCTCAACATCCCGTCGGGCTGCACCTTTGGCATCTGCGGCACCTGCAAGGTCAAGAAGACCGCGGGCGAAGTGCATATGGTGCACAACGGCGGCATCTCGGAGGAAGACGTGGAGGCAGGTTACATCCTGGCCTGCTGCTCCAACCCGATTGGCCGGGTCGAGGTCGATATCTAAAGAACAAGGGCGCGCGCCGGGACTGGCGCGCGCCCTTTTGCCTGTTCGGCCCGATCAGGCTTCCATGGCCAGCTTGTGCACATGGGCTTCGTTGATGGGATGGCCTTTAGCGCCGAGGATACCGGGACGGACGTGGCGGTAGAGCAAGCGCCAAAAGGGCTGGATCACGGTGCCGTCGTCGCGCATGAACTGTGTGAAGGGTCTCGGACTGCATCTCATGGCCCGCAACTTCGATCGCCAAGCCGCCGTGGTTCAGGTCCGCGCTGCGGTGCTGAATCGTTTCACCGCTTCCGGCATACCAATCGCAAAGGCTGTAGGATTACCGTGTCCGGGGAAAGGGGGAATGCGGCTCCCTTCAGATTTGCGCTACAACGCCTTCGACTGGATCGCCGAACACCTGGCGGATTTTGCGGGGATGCAGAGCGGTTTAGCCGGCTGAGCGGGGCTTCCCGTGCCAAAGCTGGGGATAAAGTGATTGACGGCGCGCCTGTGACTTGATCCAAGGCCGCCATGCCGCAAACTTCCTTTTGACACAGGACGACCAAACCATGACATCCAGCAACCGGATTGCCCTTTCCAGCGACCATGCCGCCATTGAGCTGCGTAAAGCTGTCGCTGCACATATCGAGGCGCAGGGCTGGGAGGTGGCCGACATCGGGCCGCAGACACCGGAAAGCACGCATTATCCTGAGCACGGCGCAGCCGCGGCGCGGCTTGTCGCCTCTGGCGAGTGCCTGCTGGGTATTGTTCTGTGCGGCACCGGCCAGGGAATTATGATGGCCGCGAACAAGGTCAAAGGCATCCGTTGCGGTGTCTGCGCCGATACGTTTTCGGCCGGCATGATCCGCGCCCATAACGACGCCAACATGCTGTCCATCGGCGCGCGTGTCGTGGGTGAAGGCCTGGCGCTGGACATTGTGGATGCATTCCTGAACGCGAGCTTTGAGGGCGGCCGCCATGCAACACGGGTGGACATGATCAAAGCGCTGGAAGACTGACGCTAACCCCCGATGTCAGGGCGGCGGCGAAGACCTGCTGCCGCCTGCCGCTGCGCGGGTCCGGTGCATCTCCGGCCTGTCCCGCACTTTGGGCCTTTCTGCGTGCCCGCCCGCCGGGGTGCTGCTCGGCTCAATCTGCAAACAGGTAGCGGGCACCGGCAATCTGCATGGCTTTCTCCTCGGTCAGACCCAGGAAGCGGCGGAGCTGGTCTGCGTTCTCCTCCGGGCTGTTGGTTTCCCGTATCTGGAACAGCTGGCTGAACCCGGCATCGCGGATGCGGTCGATTTCATACAGGATGTCGTTGCGGATTGTCGGCAGCAGACGCTCGAGGGTCAATTGCGGTGTGCGTTCACCCGCCAGCCCGACCCGCTGCGCGTGGCCGGTCAGATAATCATCGCTGAACTCGCATTCGATCTGCAGGAAACGGGTCGAGGAACGGTCGGAATGGAAATCATTCATCAGATCGACGGCGCCGGGATCCAGGCAGATGAGCAGCTGATCGGACTCGTAGTATTCGAACAGCATCCGCATCAGCGCACGACGGTGGCGGGTGCGCTTCATCAGCGCAGCCTGGATGCCGCCGAGATCGGGCAGCGGTGTGTCTTCTTCGTTGAACAGATATTCGATGGCCGGGATATTGGTCACCTGGCGGATCTGCTCCAGCAGCCGCTTGGCCACGTGCCATTTCTTGCAGATCACGATCAGCAGCTCGCGCTCACGCCCCAGCGAGCTTTCAGTCTCCCAGAACCGCGGTGCGAACCGGCGTCCGATCCGGCCCCGCTGGGACAGGAATTTGTACAGGCTGCGCCCCTCGTTAGAGATTTGGAAGTCGACGCCCTGCGCTGCATAAAGCCGCCCAAGCCGCGACTTCAGCTCTGTGGCTTCCGGGCTGATCTTGCGGGCGAACAAAAAGTTCTGGCTTAGCAGCAGGTCGTAATGGTCATTGTGGAAATTCACTGGCATCCCGTAATCGGTGAACATCAGGAAGGTAAGGGTGCGGGGCTCGATCTCGCCTTCCGGGATCAGGTGGCGCACCAGAGTCTGAAAGAAGGTTTCATCCGGGATCCAGGTGGTGCGGAAGAACCGCATCACATCGCGGCGTTTGCGGGTGAAATCCAGGATCCACTCCACCGTGCGGCGGCGCAGGCACCACCACTGGCTGCCGATCTGAACCTGGATATCTGCCGGCACCTCGCGCTGCAGTCCCAGGTGTTTCTGCAGCCGATGGCTCCAGTCGAACAACTGCTTGTGCTTACGCTCGTTGAAGAAGTGCCGGTAGATCAACCGGTCCTCCTTCATGCCGGTCTTGATCCAGTCGCTGTCAAAGAAATCGAAGCTTTCGATGAAATCCTTGTCATGCTGGTCGAGGAAGCGGTGGGCGTATTCTGCCGTTTTCACCGCCATGCAATCGCCCGACAGCATGTAGAAATGAGTGGCGCGGGGAAACTCCTCCACCGCGCTGCGCAGCGCGTGCAGCGTCGCCTCGACCAGCGACCATTCCCCCCAGCCGCATTTGATCCGCTTTCTGGCAAAGGTCACATTGGGATTGTCCGCCAGCTCAGCCCGGATCGACTGGTAGTCTTCCGGCGCCGCCCGCCCGTCAAAGTGGATCGCCATGTAATCGCCGGCCGCAGTCAGCCGCTCAGCCTGCTGGATGATCGACCCGGGGTCCTTATGGCAGAGCAGAATATATGCGATTTTTGCCATGATGCGGACGGATTGCCTTGTTTTGCCTGATTGTTTCCCTTGATAAGCGGGCTTAAGGCACGAATAAACCAGATAGTTCCCGTTTCGGTAAACATATGCGAATACTGCCGGGACCAAGGCAAGAATTAATAAGAGGGCAGCGGATGGGGTTCCCCGGCACCTGGATGACGGAAAGTGAAAGTGTGGTCTACCGGGTGGTGCCGAAATGCGCCTGCTCGACAATCGGGCAGATCCTTTATTACTCCGATCACGGGGCGTTCTTTGACGGCGATATCCACGACGCCAAAGAGGGCCTGCACAAATGGGCGCTGGAACACAGCCAGGGGCCGATCACCCGCAATGTGCAGGGACACCGGTCCTACGCCTTCACCTGTGTGCGGAACCCCTATGCCCGCGTCCTCAGCTCGTTCTTTGACAAGATCTGCGGCATCCAGCGCAACGGGCGCCGCTACCGCGGCAATCTGGTGCCCAAGCTGGCCTATGAATACGGGGTTGAGGTCGGCGGCGAAGACGGTAAGCAGGACTTCGACCAGATCGCCAGCTTCCGCCGGTTTCTGCTGTTCGTGCGCGACACCATCCGCTGGCGCCGCCCGATGGACCCGGACATTCACTGGTCGGCGATGTCGGGGCATGTGTCCACCTTCATCCTGAACGGCGGACGCTACAACCGGATCTTCTGGACCGAAGATTTCAACGCCGGCATGCAGGGAGTGCTGGATGGCATCGAAACGCCGCATGCCGTGGACCTGAACGCGATCCCGCGCTTCAACGAAAGCGAAGGCCACGGCCCCAAACGCGCGCATCCGGTTGAGGATTATTTCGACGATTTGTCGATGCATCTGGTCTACGAGATCTACAAACGCGATTTTGAACTGTTCAAGTACGACGTCCAGAACCCGGCCAACAAGATGCCGGTCGGGGAGATCGACCTCGACGAGGTGCACGCCAAACTGGGCGAGTAGGTGTGGTGCAGGAAGCCGAGGGGTACTATCCCGTTTCCAGCCATACCAAATGGATGGAACTCAGGGACTTGGTCTTGACGCTGGACACCGCTGACAGGCCTGATTTCCGGTCTCGTTGCATAGTCAACGGATACGCAGGCGGCTGGGACCGCGAATGGTACTACCATTTTTCCGACGGCGGCTTTTCGGATTTGGAATGGGTGGAATTGCGTGGCAGCTGTTTGGCTGATGCCGTCTTTCAAAGACGGCTCGAGCAGATTGGATTGGCTGGGCAAGCCGAGGGTAATGCAGTGCGTATCTTTGGCTTTGTGAAATGCGGCACCCCCGTGGAAAAACTGTCCTTCCCCAAATCATTTTGAGTGTTGAAAGATGCGTGGCTCCCGCGCCTTCGCGCAGCATCAAAGATGCAGCTTAAAGCCTTGGGCCGGGCGCCGCTGGCGCGGCGCGGGCGGGTGCCTCATCTGGCAGAGCAGCTTCTCCTTTGCCGAAATACTCCCGCCGGAGGCACGCCGTGCGCCAGCACGGCGCCACGCCCAACGCCGCGCTGGCGTCAGCCAGCGGGTCTAAGAGGGGGCGGGAGGCCTTTGCTTATGCAGAATTCGCCAAGAAGCGGTTCAGATACATGTCTGCCGCTGAACGCGCCTTTTTCGTTTTATGGCTCCTGAAACCACGCCAAGGGCAAGCCGCTGCGCCGCCGCGCGCGGCGCGGCCCTTGACCCGGTTTCAGGCGCGGCAGGTCAAAAGAAAACCCGCCGCGTGAGGGCGGCGGGTTTTTAAAACCACTCAGGCGGCATTGCTTCAGTCTTCGCCGGGCAGTGCACGCACTGCACCTTTTGCAGCTGAAGTTGCCAGCAGGCCATAGGCCCTCAGCGCTTTGGACACCTTGCGCTTGCGCGGCGCGGCCGGTTTCCAGCCAGCTGCATCCTGCGCCTCACGCCGCGCCGCCAGTTCCTCGTCCGCTACTGCCAAATGGATCGAGCGGTTTGGAATATCGATCTCGATGGTGTCGCCCTGGCGCACCAGGCCGATGGTGCCGCCTTCGGCTGCTTCGGGCGAGACATGGCCGATCGACAGCCCCGAGGTGCCGCCAGAGAACCGCCCGTCCGTCAGCAGCGCGCAGGCTTTGCCCAGGCCTTTCGACTTCAGGTAGGACGTCGGGTAGAGCATTTCCTGCATGCCCGGACCGCCGCGCGGGCCCTCATAGCGGATCACCACCACATCGCCTTCTTTGACCTTGCCGGTCAGGATGTCGTTGACCGCCGCATCCTGGCTTTCGCAGACATAGGCTGAGCCGGTGAAGGTCAGATTGCTTGCGTCGACACCGGCGGTCTTCACAATGCAGCCGTCCAGCGCAATGTTGCCGAACAGTACCGCAAGGCCGCCGTCCTGGCTGAAGGCGTGCTCCTTGGAGCGGATCACACCGTTTTCACGGTCGTCGTCCAGCTCTTTGTAGCGGTTGGACTGGGAGAACGCCTGCGTCGTGCGCACGCCCCCGGGGGCTGCCTTGTACAGTTCCTCGGCCTCGGGGTTGTTGGCAACCTTGATGTCCCATTTGGCAATCGCCTCGCCCATGGTCGCGGTATGCACGGTGCTGCAGTCGTTATGCAGCAGGCCCGCGCGGCTCAACTCGCCGAGGATCGAGAAGATGCCGCCGGCCCGGTGCACGTCTTCCATATGCACATTGGCAGTGTTCGGCGCGACCTTGCACAGGCAGGGCACCTTGCGGCTGAGCTGGTCCATGTGGGACATGTTGAAGTCGACTTCGCCTTCGTTGGCGATCGCCAGCAGATGCAGCACGGTGTTGGTGGAGCCGCCCATGGCGATATCCAGGCTCATCGCGTTTTCAAACGCCTCGAAGGTGGCGATCTCACGCGGCAGCAGGCCCTTTTCCTCGCCTACATAGTGGCGCTTGGTGATCTCGACGATCTTGCGGCCGGCTTCCAGGAACAAATGCTTGCGGTCGGCATGCGTAGCCAGGGTCGAGCCGTTGCCCGGCAGCGCCAGGCCCAGGGCCTCGGCCAGGCAGTTCATCGAGTTGGCGGTGAACATGCCCGAGCACGACCCGCAGGTCGGGCAGGCGTTCTCTTCGATGTGCTGGACCTGCTCGTCGGTGAATTTGTCATTGGCAGCGGCAACCATCGCGTCCACCAGGTCGATCTTCTTCATGTCCAGATCGGCAATGTCGATCTTGCCCGCTTCCATCGGGCCGCCGGAGACAAAGATTGCCGGAATGTTCAGGCGCATGGCGGCCATCAGCATCCCCGGAGTGATCTTGTCGCAGTTGGAAATGCAGACCATGGCATCGGCGCAATGGGCGTTGACCATGTATTCGACGCTGTCGGCGATCACCTCGCGCGACGGCAGCGAGTAGAGCATGCCGTCATGGCCCATGGCGATGCCGTCATCCACCGCGATGGTGTTGAATTCCTTGGCCACACCGCCGGCCGCCTCAACCTCGCGGGCGACCATCTGGCCCAGGTCTTTGAGGTGCACGTGGCCGGGCACGAACTGGGTGAAGGAGTTGACGATGGCGATGATCGGCTTGCCGAAATCATCATCCTTCATGCCGGTTGCGCGCCACAATCCGCGTGCGCCCGCCATGTTGCGGCCATGGGTGGAGGTTCTGGATCGGTACATTGGCATCAGGCTATATCCCTTAGTCTTTGCCCTCAGGGACACGATTTGCGCAACAAAGGCAACCTGCCGGGGGGCTGTTCGATAATTTTGGCACAGTTGGCGCCGGATTTCAGGGGTGAAATGTCTCTCCTGGCGGGCTGTCAGGCGCGCACCGGGGCGGGTTCGGGGGCTTTCAGCCAGTGATTCACCGCCAGCCCCAGCACCAGCGCCCAGAACGGCGCGCCGATTCCAAAGAAGCTGATGCCGGACACTGTGATCATGAAGGTGATCAGTGCCGCCTCGCGGCCCTTGGCGTCCGACAGTGCGGCAGACAGGCTGTTGCCGATGGTTGAGAGCAGCGCAAGTCCCGCGACGGCGGCCACCAGCGCCTTGGGTGCGATCAGGAACAGGCTGATGACGGTTGCGCCGCCCAAGCCGACCAGAATGTAGACCGCGCCGGTCATGACGCCGGCGAGATAGCGGGTGTCCGGGTTCTCATCCGCCTCCGGTCCTGCGCAGATCGCGGCGGTAATGGCGGCAAGATTGAAGGCAAAGCCGCCGAACGGGGCGAGGATCAGCGAGGCCAGGCCGGTTACAGTCAGGCTGGCGGAAACCGGTGCCTGATAGCCGCAGGCCTTCAGGGCCACCACACCAGGCATGTTCTGCGAGGACATTGTGACGATATACAGCGGCAGCCCGACCCCGATCAGCACGGGCAGCGAGAAGGCAGGCATCACAAACACCGGGCGCGCCAGCGTCAGGTCCAACACCTCAAGGCTGCCAAAGGCGCCGGAGCCTGCGCAGCAGGCCACCCCCGCCGCCAGCACCGCGGGGATACAGTAGCGCGGGAACAGTTTGCGGCCCAACAGGAAGCTGAGGCCCATCACCGCCACCAGCGGGGTGTCCGTTTGCAAAGCGGTGAAGGCAGAGAGCCCGAACTGGAACAGGATACCGGCGAGCAAGGCGCTGGCCAGTGTGTCGGGGATCAGCCGCGACAGGGCGGAAAACCAGCCGGTAAGGCCGGTAAGGGTCAGGAGCGCGCCGCAGAGCAGGAAGGCGCCGATTGCTTCGGCAATGGGCACACCATTCAAACTGACGGCCAGCAGCGCCGCGCCGGGAGTGGACCAGGCGGTCAGGATCGGCATCCGGTACATCACCGACAGGATCAGGCAGGTTACGCCCATGCCCAGTCCAAGCACCAGCATCCAGCTGTTGGCCTGGGCCTGGGTGGCGCCGGCCGCTTCGATCGCTTGAAAGATGATAGCGACCGATCCGGTGTAGCCCACCAGCACGGCCACTGCGCCGGAGACAAGATGCGAAAGTTTCAGCTCCTTGAGCATGCGGGTTTTCCTTTGATGCCGGATCGGCTAGGGATATTGTGCGTTATAGCGCACAATACACACCGTGCGTTATAACGCACAAGTGTTTTTTGAGCGGCGGAACTTATGAGCGATGAAACCATCACCCTGAACCTGCGGGACATCCGTGCGGCGGCTGGGCTTAGCCTCAGCAAGGCAGCGGAGGCGACCGGCGTCAGCAAGGCAATGCTGGGGCAGATCGAGCGCGGCGAATCAAGCCCGACGATTGCCACCCTGTGGAAGATCGCCAAGGGCTTTCACCTGCCGCTGACCGCGCTGATCGGCGAGGCAACGCGGCCCGTGGGCCAGGCTGAGGGTGTTTATGAGACGGTGCAGTTCCCCGGCAGCATCGCGGTCAAGATGGTGTTTCCCTTTGATCCGCTGCTAGGGGCTGAGACCTTTCAGGTGACGCTGCAACCGGGGCAATGCCACCAGTCCCAGCCCCATGATGCCGGTGTCACCGAGGAGGTCTTTGTGCTGCAGGGTCAGATGGAAGTGCTGCGCAGCGGCAGCTGGACCCCGCTGGACAGCGGTCAGGGGCTGCGCTTCGCCGCCGATCAACCGCATGGCTACCGCAGCGGCGGCAGCGGCGCGGTGTTCCTCAACATGCATCACTACCGTCAGGCGGTTCTGCCGCAGCCGGGGTGACATCCTTCACTTGTGCATCGCCGGCGTGCGGCCTACCAAGTGACCGTGACATTGAATTGAAGCCGTTTCCCGGAAAGGTCTTGTATGGATACGCTGCGCGGAAGCCTGTTGATGGCGCTGGCCATGGCTGCCTTTGCCCTGGAAGACATGTTCATCAAATCCGCAGCCCGCAGCCTGCCGGTGGGGCAGATCCTGATCCTCTTCGGCCTGGGCGGCATGGCGGTCTTTGCCGCGATGGCGCGTGCGCAAGGACATGCCCCGTGGCATCCGGGATTCAGCACGCGCCCGATGCTGCTGCGCTCTGTTGCGGAGGTGGCAGGGCGGCTGTGCTATACGCTGGCGATTGCGCTGACGCCTTTGTCCTCGGCCTCGGCCATTCTGCAGGCAACGCCGCTGGTGGCGGCGGCGGGCGCGGTGGTGTTCTTTGGCGAGACGGTAGGCTGGCGGCGCTGGCTGGCGATCGGGCTGGGGTTCGTGGGCGTGCTGCTGATTCTGCGTCCGGGCCTGAGCGGGTTTGAACCTGCCTCGCTGTTTGCCGTTGCCGGAACGCTGGGGTTTGCGGGCCGGGATCTGGCTACCCGCGCGGCGCCCAAGGACATGAGCAACAACCAGCTGGGCTTCCTCGGTTTTGCCATGCTGGCGTTTGCCGGTGTGATCGCGCTGGGCTGGACCGGCGGGGCGGTTTGGCCCGCGCCGCGCAACTGGTTGCAGATCACGGCGGCCACGGCGACCGGCGTCATTGCCTATAACGCGCTGTCCGGTGCGATGCGGGCGGGGGAAATCGCGGTGATTGCGCCGTTCCGGTACACCAGGCTGATCTTTGCCATGGTGCTGGGGGTGCTGGTATTCGGCGAGCGGCCCGATGCGCTGACCCTGATCGGCAGCGCAGTGATTGTCGGCAGTGGTGTTTTCACGCTGCTGCGCAGCCGGAAGCGGTGAAGCGCGCCTTGCGCCCGCCGCCGCGCCGCCTTACATCTGCCTCCCATGGCCAAGAAGAAGCAGACATCCGATCCGAATTACAAAGTGATCGCCGAGAGCCGGCGGGCACGGTTCGATTACGCGATCGAAGACGATATCGAATGCGGCATCATGCTGGAGGGGTCCGAAGTCAAGGCGCTGCGCGGCGGCGGTACCAACATCGCAGACAGCTATGCTGCGGTGGAGAACGGCGAACTGTGGTTGGTGAATGCCTATATCCCGCCTTATGAACAGGCCAAGGTCTTTAAGCATGAAGAGCGCCGCCGCCGCAAGCTGCTGGTGTCGCGCAAGGAGCTGTCGGATCTGTGGAACGCCACCCAGCGCAAGGGGATGACCCTGGTGCCGCTGGTTCTGTATTTCAATCACAAGGGCCGGGCCAAGATAAAGCTGGGCATCGCCAAGGGTAAGAAAAACCACGACAAACGGGCGAGCGAGGCTAAGCGCGACTGGTCCCGCCAGAAGCAGCGGCTTCTGAAGGACGCGCGCTGACCAGGGGAGGGCGCTGCCCACTTGGCCGGGCGGCCGATTCACCCTGAGTATGTCCACCAGAAAGAAGCCGGGATCATGCGCCTGCCGGCTGGCACCATAGCCTGAAGCGGCGCTGCGGGCATTCTGCCTGTCACGCCCGCCGTGCCCCTCGATACGGGAAACATGACCTGTCACGTCCTCGCCGGGATTGATCTTGACGGGCGCTGCGATTGTGCTGCCGGTCTCAGGTCAGGATCCCACTGTGCAGCAGTTGCACCAGCTAGGGGGTGCCTGTGAGGTACTGAGCGATGTTGCCTTTCCCGAGCAGCCGCCTGTGCGAAGCGGAAACAGGGCCGGTATAGACAATCCGAAGGGTTTCGACCTCCAGCAGCGGTTGCAGCGTTCCGGCGGGCAGGCCGACTGCCCCCCAGACCGAGAGGTGCTCAGACTGTGTCAGCCGGGTCAGCGGGGTAAACTCGGACACGCGGACAGAATCAAGGCTGAGCCGCTTCAACTGCGGCAGACGGGCGAGCGGTGCAAGGTCAGGCGCTGTGATGTTCACCAAGGCCAGCTTTTCAAGCTTTGGCAGCGCAGCGAGAGCCGACAGGCCGACACGGTACTTGAACGGCAGCCCGGCCATCAGGGTAAGATCGGCCTGCTCAGTGAACTGGTTTGGTTTCCGCAGGTCCGGCGTGTGGTTTCCAATCCGGACCTTTGCCGTCAAGTCGTTGCTGCCAATGCATGTTTTTCCGATCTCCACGCATTCTGCGAGCAAGGTGCCGGGGCTGAATATGCCCGCTGCAATCAGAAAGGCGGTAAGGAAACTGCGGAAAGCGGGCATACAATGGGCCTTTGCAATGAAATGCTGAAACTTGGGCCTATGCCGTTAACGTTCCATTAACGGCTCGCAAGAATTTTGGAACCGCAGGCAGAGGGCGCCGCGGCCTTGCGCCGCTGTGCCGCCAGATGTACCCATAGCGCATGCGCAGAAAGGGAGACGCTTTGATGCAGGATGATCCAAAGACACTGGTTTCCACCGACTGGCTGGCCGCCCATCTGAAGGATCCGGATCTGCGGGTGCTGGACGCTTCCTGGTACTTGCCGCAGGAAGACCGCGATCCCAAGGCGGAATTTGACGCGGCCCATATCCCCGGCGCGCGCTTTTTCGATATCGATGATGTTTCCGACCACCGCTCGGACCTGCCGCATATGGTGCCGCCGGTTGAAAAATTCATGTCCCGCCTGCGGGCGATGGGCGTGGGCGACGGCCACCAAGTGGTGGTCTATGACGGAGCGGGCCTGTTTTCCGCCGCCCGCGTCTGGTGGCTGTTCCGCCTGATGGGGCAGGCCAATGTTGCGGTGCTGGATGGCGGTTTCCCGAAATGGCAGGCCGAAGGCCGCCCGGTTGAGGACCTGCCGCCGGTGATCCGCGACCGCCATATGACCGTGCGGGTGCAAAACCACATGGTGCGCGATTTGACACAGGTGTCTTCCGCGGCCAAGCTGGGCGACCATGAAATCATCGACGCCCGCGCCGCCGCGCGGTTCCGCGGCGAGGTGCCGGAACCGCGCGAAGGCCTGCGGGCGGGTCACATCCCTGGTTCGAAAAACGTGCCCTTCGGCCGCCTGCTGAATGCGGATGGCACCATGAAGGATGCAGAGAGGCTGCGCGCCGAATTTGCCGCAGCCGGTGCCGATTTGAACAAACCTGTGATTACCACCTGCGGTTCGGGTGTCACCGCCGCCGTCCTCAGCCTTGCATTGGAGCGCATCGGCAAGACCGATCATGCGGTCTATGATGGCTCGTGGGCGGAATGGGGTGCCTTCCCGACCCTTCCCGTTGCTACCGGAGAGAACTGATGTTCGAGACCCTGAAACCCCAGCCCGCCGACAAGATTCTGGCGCTGATGCAGATGTACCGCGACGACCCGCGCGCGGACAAGATCGATCTTGGCGTCGGCGTCTACAAGAACGCCGAGGGCGTCACCCCGGTGATGCGCGCGATCAAGGCGGCCGAGCACAAGCTGTGGGAAGAGCAGACCACCAAGGCCTATGTCGGTCTGGCCGGCGATCCGGCTTATGGCGACGCGATGGTCAATCTGATCCTGGGCGATGCGGTAGCGCGTGAAAATATCGCGGCGGCTGCGACCCCCGGGGGCACCGGGGCTGTGCGCCAGGCGTTTGAACTGATCACTATGGCCAATCCCAAGGCCCGGGTGTTCGTTTCAGACCCGACCTGGCCGAACCATGTGTCGATCCTGAACTATGTCGGCATTGAGGCCGTCACCTACCGTTATTTCGACCGCGACACCCGCGGTGTGAACTTTGACGGCATGATGGAAGACTTGAAGGGCGCTCAGAAGGGCGACGTGGTGCTGCTGCACGGCTGCTGCCATAACCCGACCGGCGCCAATCTGAACGAGCCCCAGTGGAAAGAGGTCATCGCGCTTTTGAACGCGCGCGGCCTGATTCCGATGATCGACATCGCGTATCAGGGCTTTGGCGACGGTTTGGAGGAAGATGCCAGGGGCGTGCGCCTGGTGGCCGCGGGCTGCCCCGAGGTGCTGATCGCGGCCAGCTGCTCCAAGAATTTCGGCATCTACCGCGAGCGCACCGGCCTGTTGATGGCGGTGTCGAATGACGCGGGGGCGCAGGCACTGAATCAGGGCACCCTGGCGTTCCTGAACCGGCAGAACTACTCCTTTCCGCCGGACCACGGTGCGCGTCTGGTGACGATGATCCTGAACGACGAGGCCCTGCGCGCCGACTGGGCGGCAGAGCTGGAAGAGGTGCGCCTCGGCATGCTGGACCTGCGCCAAAGCCTTGCAGATGATCTGCAGCGGCTGACCGGCTCGGACCGGTTCGGCTTCATCGCCCAGCACCGCGGCATGTTCTCGCTCCTGGGTACGACGCCGGATCTGGTCGAGAAGATGCGGCTGGACAACGGCATCTACATGGTCGGTGACAGCCGCCTGAATATCGCCGGCCTGAATGCGCAGACCGTTCCGGTGCTGGCCAAGGCAATCGTCGACGCCGGCGTCTGAGGCCGCCGCCAGAACATCCCGAAACGCGCTCCTTTCAGGGGCGCGTTTTTCTTTTGCGGGCTGCAAATGCACAGACGGCGCCCCATGAAAGCGCCGTCCTTTTGTTTCAATGCCGTGCAAGGAGTCAGCTGGGTGAGAACTCCGGATAGGCCTCCATGCCCAGTTCTGCCATGTCCAGCCCGTTGACCTCATTCTCTTCCTCCACCCGGATGCCGCTGGTGGCCCGCAGGATGATCCACACTGCGGCCGAGGCGGCGATGGTGAAGATCCCCACTACGGCAATCCCGGTCAGCTGTTTCAGCAGTGTCGCGTCGGGGTTCGACAGCACGACCGCAACAGTGCCCCAGATACCGCAGAACAGATGCACCGGAATGGCGCCCACCACGTCGTCGATCTGCAGCTTGTCCAGGAACGGCACCGCAAAGACCACGATCACCCCGCCGATGGCGCCGATCAGAGTGGATAGGCCCAGGCCCGGAGTCAGCGGCTCGGCGGTGATCGCCACCAGGCCCGCCAGCGCACCGTTCAGGATCATCGTCAGGTCCGGCTTGCGGAACAGGAGCTGGGTCAGAACCAATGCGGCCACCGCGCCGCCCGCTGCAGCGGCATTGGTATTGGCGAAGATCCGGCTGATGTCAGCTACATCGCCAATCGAACCCATCGCCAGCTGCGAGCCGCCGTTGAAGCCGAACCAGCCCATCCACAGGATGAAGGTCCCAAGCGTTGCCAGCGCCAGGTTGGAGCCGGGCATCGGAATGGTCTTGCCGTCCTTGTACTTGCCAATGCGCGGCCCCAGGATCAGCGCCCCGGTCAGCGCGGCCCAGCCGCCCACCGAATGCACCACGGTCGAGCCCGCGAAATCCAGGAAGCCCATCTGCTCCAGGAAACCGTCGCCCCATTTCCAGCTTGCCTGGAATGGGTAGATCACCGACGTCAGCACGATGGTAAAGATCAGGAAGGGCCACAGCTTGATGCGTTCTGCCAAAGTGCCCGAAACGATCGAGGCAGTGGCGGCACAGAACATCAGCTGAAAGAAGAAATCCGAGCCGGTCGTGGCATAGGAATAGTCGTCGGCACCTTCCGCGGTGATCCCGACCGCCTCCAGCACGCCGGGGCCAAAGACACCGGACAGCACGCCGTCGACCGCCCAGTTGCCCAGCGGATACATCAGATTATAGCCAATCAGCCAGTAGAACACGGCGGCCAGGGAAAACAGCGCCATGTTCTTGGTCAGCTGCATGGTTACGTTCTTGGAGCGCACCAGGCCGGCCTCCAGCATGGCAAAGCCGGCAGCCATCCAGAACACCAGGCAGCCGCCGATCAGAAACAGCAGCGAGTTCAGGATGAACACGGTATCGGTCGCGGGGTTCACGCCGGGGGCGGGGCCGTCCTGGGCCAGCGCCAGTCCCGGCAGCGCGGCCAGTGCCAGGGCCGCGAGGGGGAGTTTGAGGTTCTTCATAGGTCTTTCCTCCATGCCGGGCGCCTTACAGCGCCTCGAGGTTGGTTTCGCCGGTGCGGACCCGCACGGCCTGTTCCACATCCAGAACAAAAATCTTGCCGTCGCCGATCCTGCCCTCCCCAAGTTTTCCGGTGCGGGCGGTCTCGGAAATCGCGCTGATGGCCTGGTCGGCCTGATCGGCGGGCACCACCAGTTCCAACTTCAGCTTGGGGACGAAATTCACTTCGTATTCGGCGCCGCGGTAGATTTCCGTGTGGCCCGCCTGGGCGCCAAAGCCCTTGATTTCCGTGACCATCAGCCCGCTCACGCCAAGACCGGTCAGCGCCTCGCGGACCTCGTCCAGCTTGAAGGGCTTGATGGCGGCTATGATCATCTTCATCTCTGCATCCCTTGGTTTCCGCGCTGCTCCGGCCCTGTGCCGATGCATTGTGCACCTGCAGCAAAACCGCCGTCGCGAGCGGTGCAAAGCCCAAAGCCAGCAAGTTTCCGCGTGTCTTTCTGCGTGCGCACAATAATTTTGCGCCTTTGACCGGCTTCGCTTAAAAAACGGCCATCTGGCAAAGGGGGAAAGCCCGGGATTCTGCCCCTCTACAAACCGGGGCGCGCAGGGTATTGTCCCGGCAAACGGGCAATCCGGGCAGGACATGACGATGGCACAAGGATCCGGGCGCAAGCCTCTGGTGGCAGAAAAACGCTATTCCGCAGGCGGCAAGGGCAAGCCTTCCGCCGCGAAGAAGCCTGCGCGCAAAAAACCTGCACGCAAGGTTAAGCCCAAGAAGACCGGCCTGTTCGGCCTGTTCGCGCGTAAAAAGGCGCGGGCGAAACCGGCGCCGAAGAAACGCGGCTTCATCGGTCTCTTGCTGATGCCCTTTGTCTGGGCGTTCCGGCTGGTCTGGGGCTTTACCTGGCGGGTCGGCATGGTGGTCTGCCTGCTGGTCGGCCTGGCGGTGGCGCTGCAATATGCCAAGCTGCCCGAGGTTTCGGCCTATCTGGACGGGCGTGCGCGCGGGTCGGTCACCCTGCTGGACCGCAAAGGGGAGGTTTTTGCCTGGCGCGGCGACCAGTTCGGCGGGATCATCCGCGCTGATACGGTTTCGCCGCACCTGAAAAACGCGGTTGTCGCGACCGAGGACAAGCGGTTCTACCGCCACTTCGGCATTTCCCCGCGCGGCGTCGCCAGCGCCATCCGCATCAACCTGCGCGAAGGCCGCGGGCCGCTGTCGGGGCATGGCGGCTCTACCATAACCCAGCAGACCGCCAAGTTGCTGTGCCTGGGCCGGGTCTATGATCCTGCAGAATGGAAGAGCGAAAGCGCCTACGAGGCCGACTGCCGTAAGGGCTCCCTGTGGCGCAAGGGGACCGAGGCGATCTTTGCCCTGGCGATGGAAGCCAAATACACCAAGGACGAAATCCTCTCGATCTACATGAACCGCGCCTATATGGGCGGCGGTGCCTATGGCGCCGAAGCTGCGGCGCAGCGGTATTTCGGCAAATCGGCGAACCAGCTGAATCCGGCTGAGGGCGCAATGCTGGCGGGTTTGCTGACGGCCCCGTCGTCGCTGGCGCCGACCAATAACCTCAAGCGCTCGCAGGACCGCGCCGCCACCGTGTTGCGGCTGATGCAGGAACAGGGCTACCTGACCACAGCCGAGATGCAGCGGAACCAGAACGACCCGGCAGTGCTGAGCGAAGCCGCTGCCGCACGGGCAGGGGGGTATTTTGCCGATTGGGTGATGGACACCATCCCCGATTTCCTGGGCGATCAGACGACGGAGGATGTAGTGATCCGCTCGACCCTCGATCAGCGCCTGCAGGGGGCGGCTGAGGAAGCGCTGAAATACATCTTTGAGAACAAGGTCCGCCCGGGCTCCAAGGCGCAGGCCGCCATTGTGGTGATGAGCGCCGATGGCGCGGTGCGCGCGATGGTGGGCGGACGCAAGACGCGGGTGAACGGCGTTTTCAACCGTGCAACCCAGGCCAAACGGCAGACCGGATCGGCCTTCAAGCCTTTTGTCTATGCCACGGCCCTGGAACTGGGATATTCGCCCTACGACCGGGTGCTGGACGCAAAATACTGCATGAAAATTCCCGGATCCGGCCAATGGTGCCCGGAAAACTACACCCGCAAGTTCTATGGCGAGGTGACCCTGGCGCGGGCGCTGCGGGATTCACTCAACGTGCCGGCGGTCAAGATTTCCGAAGCAGTGGGCCGCGACAAGGTGAGCCGTGTGGCGCGCGATTTCGGAATCGACAGCGACCTCGCGGCCGGGCCTGCGCTGGCGCTGGGCGCCTCGGAAAGCAGCCTGCTGGAAATGACCGGTGCCTATGCCGGGATTCTCAATGGCGGCTCTTCGGTGACGCCCTACGGTGTGTCCGAGTTGAAACTGGTGAACGACAGCGACGCGCTGATGGGCGCCAGCGGCGGCATCGGCGAGCGGGTGATCCGCCCCGAAGCGGCGCAGCAGCTGGTCTGGATGATGGAGAAGGTGATTGCCGGCGGCACCGGCAGGCGGGCGCAGATCCCGGGCTGGCAGGCGGCAGGCAAGTCGGGAACGACATCTGCGGCCAAGGACGCCTGGTTCATCGGGTTTACCGCTGAGTATGTGGCGGGGGTGTGGATGGGCTATGACGACAACACGCCGCTTTCAGGTGTGACCGGCGGCGGCCTGCCGGCCGAGATCTGGCGCGAGACCATGGTGCGGGTACACGATGGCCTTACCGCCAAACCGCTGCCGATGCTGGAACCTGCGCCGATCGCCCCGCCGCCGCAGCAAACCCGCCGCGAGCGCCGCCGCCAGGGGCCGCAATTGGGCAAGGAACTGGGCCGCGCGGTGGACAACATCCTGCGCGACATTCTCGGCAACTGACCAGTCAGGAAAACGGGGGGCTCCCGCTTGTCTCATGGTCCCCATGGGCCCAACGGGAGCGCAGCATCCAGGACGCTGCGGCGACGGGCGGGAGCTTTTGCGGTACGCAGAAAATGCCGGACCGCCAGCCGCAAAGAAAAAGGCCCCCGCAGGGAGCCTGTTCCGGAATACGCTGAGGCGTGAGCTCAGCTCAGCCGCTTCAGCTCGGCAATCAGCGCATCGATGTCGCCTTTATTGCTGTCCAGGATGGCGCCGATCTCGGTGCGTTCGGTCAGCAGAAGATTCACGCCTTCGATAAACATGTTGAAGAACAGATCCCGGCCTGAGCGGTCCGACACCAGGAAGGTCACTTCAAACGGCGACTGGCCTTTGAGGTAGGCAATAGTGCTCACCTCATACCATTTCTTAACTTTTTTGACGCCTTTGACTTCCAGCTTGCCGCCGATGAATTCGCGGAAGCGCTTGCCGTATTTACGCGAGATATAGCCCTGGAATGCCTTGGAAAAGGCCTTTTTCTGGGACGAAGACGCCCGGCGCCCGTCCACACCCAGCGCGTAGGCCGCGATATAGGAGGTGTCGCTGTAGCGCTGGAAGATCCGCTCGAACTCGCGGAACATTGCGGTCTCGCCCTTGCCGGAATCGATCACCCGGTTGATATCGCCAACCAGACTGTTGATCAGCGTGCTGGCGCGGTTCTCGGTCAGCGCCCACAGGGCTTGCGGTGCGGCAGCCAGCATGGCGCCAGCGCCTATCAGAAATTTGCGGCGGTCCATTATCAGAATCCTTCAGTGTTCAGTTCGAACGGATCAATCTCCTGGATCTCCTTTCCATCCCCCAGCTGGAACCTGCGGTTCTGCAGATAGATCAGGCGCGATTGCGCGTAGCTGTCGGCGCTCTCGTAGAGAATCGAGTCGATCGTATCGGAATAATTGCCACGATCGCCCATGCGGCGCACGATCTCAGCGTAAATCGTTATATTGTCGGCAGTATTCTGCTCGGCGTAACCCAGCGGGTTGGTAAAGAAATCGACGGCGACCCCAACGGCATCGCGGCTGGTGGAGGGGCCCAGCAGGGGCAGTTCGACATAGGCGCCTTCGCCGACGCCCCAGGTGTGCAATGTCTGGCCGAAATCGGTGTCGACTGCCGGCACATTGAATTCGCTGGCCGGATCGGCAAGCCCGGCAAAGCCGACGGTGGAGTTGATCACAAACCGCGAAAATGCGTTGCCGGCCAGTTTCAGATTGCCCTGCAGCAGCGCATTGATCATCTGGCCTGGCATCGACAGGTTTTCGGCGAAATGCGAGAAACTGGTCACCATCGGTGCCGGCACAACAGCCACATAGCCTTTGGACGCGGGGCGGAAGGCCAGGCGGTCAACGCCGCGGTTAAAGGCATGAATCCCGCGGTTGGTCCGCTCATAGGGGTCAAAAACCTCGCCCGAAGCCCGTGCAACCGGATCCTGTGTTGCGCAGCCGGCCACGGCACCGGCCAAAATCAGCGCAGATACAAATTTCAGCGGTCGCAAAAGAAAAGGCATTCGGTTAAGTGTCCAATTGATGCTGGAACAGACGGCTGGGAGCGCAGATAAGGGTTCTTCAGCCTATTTCCAGTGCAATTACATTTATTCACCGGCTTGTGTCTGATCTGATACTGTCTCAGGCATGGCCGATGGCCCGGGAACTTCTATTGCAGACTGACCATGAATAAAAGCATTTATAAGAGCGGCTACGATGAGCTTCGTTCTGTGCGGCGGCAGAGCCGGGGGCTGTACTGGTTCACCGGGGTCTTCAGCTTTTTTGTGAACCTGCTGATGCTGACCGGGCCTCTGTATATGATGCAGGTCTATGACCGGGTGCTGGGCAGCCGGTCGGAGGCGACGCTGCTGGCGCTGTCCTTGCTGGTGGTGTTCCTCTACGGCATGATGGGGCTGCTGGACTACGCCCGCGGCCGGATCATGGCACGGGTCGGGGCGCGGCTGCAGGCGGCGCTGGACCACCGGGTGTTCGATGCGATGATCCGCCGCTCGGCGGTGGCGCCGGATCCGGCGGCGCAGACCGGGCTGCAGGATCTGGAAGCGGTGCAGCGGCTGATCTCCTCGCCGGTGCTGACCGCCGCCTTCGACCTGCCCTGGACCCCGGTGTTTCTGGCCGGCATCGCCCTGTTCCACCCCTGGCTGGGCCTGCTGGCGCTGGCGGGCGGCGCGGTGCTGGTGGGGATTGCCATCCTCAACCAGCTGTTCACCAGGGCGCCGCAGCAAAAGGCCGGCATGACCGGCCACAAGGCCAATCTGATGTCCGAGGAGATCCGCAACGAGGCTGAGATGATCCAGTCGATGGGCATGCGCGGCGCCTCGTTCCAGCGCTGGAAGCTGGCCCGCGATGCCGCCCTCGCGGACAGTGTGACGGCCAATGACACCGGCGGCGGCTTCACCACGCTGACGAAGACGCTGCGGCTGTTCCTGCAGTCGGCGATGCTGGGCCTGGGCGCCTATCTGGTGCTGCAGGGCGAGGTGACGCCGGGGGCGATGATTGCCGGGTCGATCCTGATGGGCCGGGCGCTGGCGCCGATCGAGCTGGGCCTGGGCCAATGGGCGATGGTGCAGCGGGCGCTGAAGGGCTGGCACAGCCTGGCCGAGCTGCTGAGCAAGGTGCCGGAGGAGGACGCGCGCACGGCGCTGCCGAAACCCAAGGCGCTGCTGGAGGTGCAGGGGATGGCGGTGGTGCCGCCGGGCAGCAAGACGCCGCTCCTGCGCAACGTCAGCTTCCGGGTGCAGCCGGGCCAGGCGATCGGGGTGATCGGGCCGTCGGGCTCGGGCAAATCGACCCTGGCGCGGGCGCTGACCGGGGTCTGGACGCCGGCGGCCGGCTCGGTGCGGCTGGACGGGGCGGCGCTGGATCAATACGCGCCGGATGTGCTGGGCGGCCACATCGGCTATCTGCCGCAGCGGGTGCAGGTGTTTGACGGCACCATTGCCCAGAACATCGCCCGGCTGCAGCAGCAGCCGGATGCCGAAAAAGTGGTGGAAGCGGCGCGCAAGGCCGCCGCCCATGAGATGATCCTGAAGCTGCCCGACGGCTATGACACCAAGGTCACCGCCACCGGCGGGCGGCTGTCGGGCGGCCAGTTGCAGCGGGTCGGGCTGGCCCGCGCGCTCTATGCCGATCCGGTGATCGTGATCCTCGACGAGCCGAACTCCAACCTCGACAACGAGGGCTCGATTGCCTTGAACCGGGCGATCAAGCAGATCAAGGCCGAGGGCCGCTCGGTGCTGATCATGGCGCACCGCCCGGCGGCGATCCAGGAATGCGACATGCTGCTGGTGATCGACAAGGGCACCCAGACCGCCTTCGGCCCCAAGGACAAGGTGCTGCAGGAAATGGTCGCCAACCATCAGACCATCCGCCAGGCCACTGGCACAGGAGGCGTGCGATGAACGGGCACAGCAACTGGCCGGCCCGGCGGCCGCTGATCATCGGCCTCCTGGCGCTGCTGGTGCTGGTCGGCGGCTTCGGCTCCTGGTCGGTGCTGTCGTCGATTTCCGGGGCGGTGGTGGCGACGGGCCGGATCGAGGTCGACCGCAACCGCCAGATCGTGCAGCATCTGGATGGCGGCATCGTTGCCGAGATCCTGGTCGAGGAGGGCGATACGGTGGCCGAAGGCGACACGCTGATCCGGCTGGATGCCAATGAGCTGACCTCGCAGCTGGTGATCACCGAGGGCCAGCTGTTCGAGCTGATGGCGCGCCGCGGCCGGCTGGAAGCCGAGCGCGACACCGCTGCCGCGATCCGCTTTGAGCCGGAACTGCTGGCGGCGGCGGAGCGTCTGCCGGATGTCAGCGATCTGGTGCAGGGCCAGCGCCGCCTGTTCGAGGCCCGCAACGACACCACCGCGCGCGAGATCGAGCAGCTGGAGAAGCGCCGCACCCAGATCCAGGAGCAGATCCGCGGCGTCAAGGCGCAGCAGACCTCGATGAATGTGCAGCTGGAGCTGATCGGCGAGGAGCTGGAGAACCAGCAGTCGCTCTTGGACCGCGGCCTGGCGCAGGCGGCGACGGTGCTGAACCTGCGCCGGACGCAGGCCGATCTGCAGGGGCGGCTGGGCGAGCTGGTGGCCTCGGAAGCGCAGTCCGAGGGGCGTATCACCGAGATCGACATCGAGATCCTGAAGCTGGCCACCAGCCGCCGCGAAGAGGCGATCAGCCGGTTGCGCGACCTGCGCTACCAGGAGCTGGAGCTGGCCGAAAACCGCCGCTCGCTGCAAGGGCGGCTGGCGCGGCTGGAGATCACCGCGCCGGTCTCCGGCATTGTCTACGGGCTGCAGGTGCAGACGCCGCGCTCGGTGATCCGGCCGGCCGATCCGGTTTTGTACCTGGTGCCGCAGGACCGGCCGCTGGTGATTGCGGCGCAGGTGGCGCCGACCGATATCGACCAGCTCTACACCGGCCAGCAGGTGACCCTGCGGTTCTCGGCGCTGGACCAGCGCTCGACGCCGGAGCTGTTCGGCCATGTCACCCAGGTCTCGGCGGATGCCTTCGAGGATCAGGGCAGCGGGGTTTCCTATTACCGGGCAAGGATCGAGCTCAATCCCGGCGAGCGCGGCCGCCTGCCTGCGGGCACGGTGCTGATTCCGGGGATGCCGGTGGAAAGCTACATCCGCACCGCCGACCGCTCGCCGCTGGCCTATCTGGTCAAGCCGCTGGCCGATTATTTCAACAAGGCCTTCCGCGAAAGCTGATCGAAGCCGGGAACCGGCCCGGTTTTCGGATCTGAGCATGCGATTTTTCCTGACCGTTTCCCTTACTGGGAAACGGTCTCTCCCGGCGGTGCCGCTGGGGTTGTGCCGGGGTGGCGTAAAGCCGCGCCAGCGCTGCGCATTTTCTCTTTCCGAATTCCGCCGCTCCGGGTAGCGTCCCGGCCAGCAAAGACTTGGAAGGAAACCGGCCATGAGCATTGAAGCAAAACTGAAAGAACTGGGCGTGACCCTGCCCGACGCACCGGCCCCGGTGGCCAACTATGTGCCTTATGTCGTCGCAGGCGACATGGTCTATATCTCGGGCCAGGTTTCCGCCGATGAAAACGGTGTGATCGCTGGCAAGCTGGGCCTTGATATGGACGTTGAGGCGGGCCAGGCCGCAGCAAGACGTTCGGCGATTGCGCTGTTGGCCCAGCTCAAAGCGGCCTGCGGCGGCGATCTGGACCGGCTTGTTCGCGTGGTCAAACTGGGCGCCTTTGTGAATTCGGCACCTGATTTCACCGGTCAGCCG
>NZ_JAXMOX010000022.1:0-33781 GCF_034669605.1 Leisingera sp. | reverse complement strand
GGCGCGGACAGCTGGTTTTTGCCCTCTTCCTGGTGGGCGCGGCGCTGCTGCTGCTGGTTCTGATCACCGAGCAGACCGCCTGGGTCCAGAAGACCAGGCTGTTTGCCCAGCCCCGGTTCTGGCCCGCTGTCGCCATTGGCGGCATGGTGCTGCTGGGGGGGCTGCATCTGTATAAACTGCCGTGGCGGCGGGTCGGCCGTTACGACCTGCGGGAGCTCAGGCGCTGGGCGCAGGTTTTCGAATTTGCCGGCTGGTTCATGGGGTATGTCCTTTTGGTGCCGGTCATCGGCTATCTGCCGGTGACACTGGCCTTCATGCCGCTGCTCAGCTGGCGGATGGGCTATCGCAGCCGCTTCATGCTGGGCATCAGCCTTGCCTTTGCGGTGGCAGTGGTGGTGCTGTTCAAGGCCGTCCTGTCGGTCAAGATCCCGGGCGCGATGCTGTACGAATATCTGCCGGGGCCGCTGCGCAGCTTTTTCATTCTTTATCTCTGAGTGCCCGCCATGGACCTTATCCTGTCTGCCATAGAAATCCTGATGCGCTGGGACGTGGCGCTGGCGCTGCTGGCGGGATCGGTCGGCGGCGTGCTTATCGGCGCGATCCCCGGAGTCGGTCCGGCGGTGGCGATTGCCATCCTGTTGCCCGCGACGTTTTCGATGGATCCGATTGTGGGCCTGACGGTGCTGCTGGGGATCTACGGCTCTTCCATGTACGGCGGCGCCATTCCGGCGATCCTGATCAATACGCCCGGCACCGCGGTCAATGCGCTGACCACCTATGACGGCTATCCGATGACCGCGCGGGGGGAGCCGCGAAGGGCGTTAAGCCTGGCCTATTCCGCCAGCTTTTTCGGCGGCATCTTCTCGGTCATCTGTTTGATCCTGTTTGCCCCGGTGCTGGCAAAGATCGCGCCGATGTTCGGCTCGCGCGAGATTTTCATGGCCGCACTTTTGGGCCTGATCCTGGTGGTGGTCGCCCACCGCGGCCAGGCGCTGATTGCGGGGGCGCTGGCCTGTTTCGGGATATTCCTGCAGACCATCGGGCTGGAGCCGGTGAAATACACCCAGCGCTACACTTTCGGGCAGGATTTCCTCGGCGGCGGCATCAATCTGATCGTTGTTGTGCTGGGGCTGTTTGCCATTTCCCAGGCCTTTGTGCTGCTGACGGATGAGGACGAGAAGGTCCGCATGACCCGCCTGCGCGGCGGCATGTTCCAGGGCCTGCGCGAGCTGGCACGCCATCCGCGGGTGGCTGGTGTCTCCGCTACCTTTGGCGTGCTGATGGGCATGGTGCCCGGTGTGGGGGAGTTCACTGCGCAATTCATGTCCTACACCTATGCGCAAAAAACCTCGAAACGGCCGCAGGATTTCGGTCATGGCTCCTCGGAAGGGCTGATCGCGGCGGAGACCGCCAATAACGCCGTGCCAGCGGCGGCCATGGTGCCGCTGCTGGCGCTGGGCATCCCGGGCGAGGCGCTGACGGCGATGATGCTGTCGGTCTTTTATGTGCACAACGTGGTGCCGGGGCCGGGGCTGTTCCAGAACGACATGGATTTCGTGGTGGCGTTGTATCTCGCGCTGCTGCTCCTGAACGTGCTGGTGCTGCTGTTCCTGCTGTTTGCCACCCGGTCGCTGATCCAGGTTGTGCGCATCCCCAACCGGTTCCTGGGGGTCTGCATCCTGACGCTCAGCTTTGTCGGCGTCTACAGTTTGCGCAATTCCGTCACCGACTGTGTGATGGCGGCGGCGTTTGGTGTCCTTGGCTATGTGCTGAAACGCCTGTCGCTACCCGCGGTGCCGATCATCCTGGGCATGGTTCTGGGCGGCATCATGGAGGTGAAGCTGCGCGCGGCCATGGCAAGGGTGAAGGAACCCTTTGATTTCATTGACCGCCCGGTGGCGTTCATCCTGTTTCTACTCATCATCATTGTTCTGGCGGTCCACATCCTGCGGGTGCTGAAGGACCAGAAGGAACTGAAGGAGGCCGAATGGCAGACCAAATCCTCATCGACAAGCTTCGCAAGCTTGATGTGGCGCCGCAGAAACTCTTTCTTGAAGGATCATGGCAGGAAGGTTCGGGCCAGACACTCGAAGTTGCTTCGCCGGTTGACGGATCTGTTCTGACCACCCTGCAGGGCGCCTCTGCCGCGGACGTCGAAAACGCCGTCGCCTCGGCACGGCGGGCCTTTGAGGACCGCCGCTGGGCGGGACAGAGCCCCGCCGCAAGGAAGCAGGTGCTGCACAGGATTGCAGACCGGATCGATGCAGAGGCAATTGAACTGGCGGTGCTGGGTGTGCGCGACAACGGCACCGAGTTCAACATGGCGCTGAAGGCCGAGCCGGGATCGGCGGCGGGCACATTCCGCTACTACGCCGAGGCGTTGGACAAGGTTGCCGGGGAGGTCGCGCCGACCGCGCCGGATGTGCTGGGGCTGGTGCAGCGGATGCCGGTGGGAGTGGTAGGCGCCATCGTGCCCTGGAACTTCCCGCTGATGATCGGCGCCTGGAAGCTGGCGCCGGCGCTTGCGATGGGCAATTCGGTGGTGCTGAAACCGGCGGAAACCGCCTCGCTGACGCTGCTGCGGCTGGCGGAAATCTGCTCCGAATGCGGCCTGCCGGACGGGGTGCTGAATGTGGTGACCGGCTCCGGCGCCGAGGCGGGTGCCGCGCTGGCGGCGTCCAACGGCGTGGATGTGCTGGCGTTCACCGGCTCCGGCGCGACGGGGCGCAAGCTGCTGGAGGCCTCGGCGCGGTCCAACCTCAAGCGTTGCTATCTGGAGCTGGGCGGCAAATCCCCCAACATTGTCTTTGCCGATGCGCCGGATCTGGCCAAGGCGGCCAAGATCTCTGCCGCGGGCATCTTCCGCAATTCCGGGCAGGTCTGTATTGCCGGTTCCCGCCTGCTGGTCGAGGCGTCGGTTCATGATGAGTTTGCCGAACTTCTGCAGGCCGAGGCCGAGGCGCTGCGGGTGGGCGATCCGCTGGACCTGAAAACGCATATCGGCGCGGTCAATTCCGAGGAGCAGCTGCGCCGCAACCTCTCCTTTATGGATATGGCGCGGGCAGAGGGCGGGCAGGTCATCACCGGCGGGCAGCGGATTCTGGAAGACACCGGCGGCACCTATATGTCGCCGGCAATTGTTACCCATGTGGCGCAGGATCACGCGCTGTTCCAGCGCGAGGTCTTCGGGCCGGTGCTGGCGGTTACCAGGTTCGAGACCGAGGCAGAGGCGCTGAGCCTTGCCAATGCCACCGACTTTGGCCTGGCGGCAGGTGTTTGGACCGCAAACCTGTCCCGCGCACACAGGATGGTGGCGGGCATCCGCGCCGGCGTGGTGCATGTGAACACCTATGGCGGGTCTGATAACACAGTGCCTTTGGGCGGCGTCGGCCAGTCCGGCAACGGCCATGACAAGTCGCTGCATGCGCTGGACAAATACACCGACCTGAAAACAGCTTGGATCCAGCTGTGAAGCAGGTTTTGCCGGCGCAAAACCTGCTGCCTCCGGCGGGAGTATCTTGAGAAAGTTGAAGCGCGGCGGGCGCGCCGGTTGCCGCCCTCGCGATGCTGATCAGACGGGAGACTAAGCCTGTGTCAAACAAGACCATACTGGTTGCCGGAACCTATGACACCAAAGACGATGAGTTGGGCTATCTGGCGGCGGTGATCCGCGGGCAGGGCGGTTGTGTCCTGACGATGGACGTCAGCGTTCTGGGAGATCCGAGCCAGCCCGCGGATGTCAGCAAACATGATGTGGCAGAAGCCGGCGGCAGCTCAATCCGGGCGGCGATAGACTCGGGCGATGAAAACACCGCCATGCAGATCATGGGCGCAGGCGCTGCGGCCAAGGTGCTGGAGTTGCACCGGCAGGGGCGCATTGACGGGGTGATCGTATTGGGCGGCACCATGGGCACCGATCTGGCGCTGGATATATGTGCCGCATTACCGGTGGGCGTGCCCAAATACATCGTCTCTACTGTGGCCTTCTCGCCGCTGATGCCGCCGGAGCGGATCCCGGCGGATGTGCAGATGATCCTCTGGGCCGGGGGGCTTTATGGACTGAATACGATTTGCAAGGCCTCGCTCAGCCAGGCTGCTGGCGCGGTGCTGGGCGCGGCCCGGGCGGTGGAGCCGCCCGAACGCGACCGGCCGCTGATCGGCATGACGTCATTCGGCAAGACTGTGCTGCGCTACATGGTGGCGCTGAAACCGGCGCTGGAGGCGCGCGGGTTCGAGGTGGCGGTGTTCCATGCCACCGGCATGGGCGGGCGCGCGTTTGAAAGCCTGGCCGCAGAGGGCGCCTTTGCTGCGGTGATGGATTTTGCCCCGCAGGAAGTGTCGAACCACCTGTTCGGCGGATTATCGGCCGGGGCGGACCGGATGACCAATGCCGGGCGCGCCGGCATACCGCAGCTGGTGGCGCCGGGTTGTTACGATTTGGTGGATTACATCGGCTGGCAGGACACGCCCGCACAATTGAGGGGACGGGAAACCCATGCCCACAACCGTCTTCTCACCTCTGCCCTGCTGAATGCTGACGAGCGGCGGCAGGTGGCGCAGGCGGTTTGCGGCAAACTGGCCGCTGCCAAGGCGCCGGTGGCCGTGCTGCTGCCCGCCGGGGGGTGCAACGAATGGGACCGTCCCGGTGCCCCGTTGCATGATGGCGAAGGGCTGGCGGCCTTTTGCGATGAAATACGCGCCTTCTGCCCGGAGAATGCGGTTCTGCATGAACTGGACTGCCATATCAATGATGCTGCCTTTGCCGGCAAGGCTCTGGAAATTCTGGACGGCTGGATTGCCAGCGGTGTGGTGAAGACCGGCTGAACAGCCAATCGCCTTATCTCTTGGTTGTGCCTCTTGATAATGCGTTTCAATAAGTTCCAAAGCTGCGGTGTTTCTGTTACGTAATGACTTGAATGGCCGCCATTTGCAGCGCCCGGGCGTCTCTGGCGCGGGCTTTGCAGGCCTTTGGCCGCCTTTGGGGCTTGGCGCCGGTTCGGCTGCCGTGCCTAATCGGATGAGAGCCGGGCGCAGCTGCCGCCGCCCTGGGAACAAGAGGATGACCGGATGAGTGAAGCCATAGCATATGAGCGCGCAGGAGACGTTGCTGTTCTTAAAGCGCAGAATCCGCCAGTGAACGCACTGGGTGCTGCAATGCGCAAAGGGTTGCTGGCGGGGATCGAACGGGCGGAACAGGATGGCGCCAAAGCGGTGCTGATCTACGGCGAGGGCCGGACCTATTTTGCCGGCGCCGATATCCGCGAATTCGGCGGGCCGCCGCAGGACCCGCAACTGCCGGCCCTGTGCAGCCGGATCGAGGCGTCGCCGCTGATCGTTGTCTCCGCCATGCATGGCACGGCGTTGGGCGGCGGGCTGGAGGTGGCGTTGGCCTCGCATTACCGGGTTGCGGTTCCGTCGGCCAAAATGGGCCTGCCCGAGGTCAACCTGGGCATTCTGCCCGGTGCAGGGGGCACCCAGCGGCTGCCGCGATTGGCCGGAACCGAAGCGGCGCTGGAGATGATCACCAGCGGCCGTCACTTCGGCGCCGCGGAAGCGCTGGAAAAGGGCATTATCGACAAGATCGAAGAGGGGGATCCGCGCGGGATCGGCCTGGCTTATGTGCAGGAACTGCTGGAGCAGGGCGCCCCGCGCCGGGCGGTGGGCGAAATGCCGGCGCCGGACGCGGTGGATTTTGATGCGGCCTATGCGGCCACGCTGAAAAAAGGGCGCGGCCAGCTGTCGCCGGCCACCGCCGTGCGGGCGGTGCAGGCAGCGGTTGAGGCCGAGAGTTTCGAGGCGGGGCTCAAACGTGAGCGCGCGCTGTTTAAGGAGCTGATGGGCTCTGACCAGCGGCAGGGGCTGATCCATGCATTCTTCGCCGAACGCGCGGTCAGCAAGCTGCCGGAGCTGCAGGGTGCTGAACCGCGCGAGGTTGCCTCGATGGGGGTGATTGGCGGCGGCACCATGGGGGCGGGGATCGCCACCGCAGCGCTGCTGGCGGATTTGCCGGTGGTGCTGATTGAAATGACCGATGATGCCGCGGCTGCGGCCCGCGGCCGGATTGAAGGCAACCTGAAAGGGGCCTTGAAGCGCGGCAAGATCACGCAGGCGCAGTATGATCGGCTGACTGGCGAGGCGCTGACTGTGGCGGCCGATTATACTGCGCTGGCGCAAGCGGATCTGGTGGTCGAAGCGGTGTTCGAGGACATGGGTGTCAAGCGCGACGTCTTCGGCAATCTGGATGCCCATTGCAAGCCGGGCGCGGTGCTGGCGACCAATACCTCTTATCTGGATGTGGACGAGATTGCTGCCTCCACCTCACGTCCGCAGGATGTGATCGGGCTGCATTTCTTCTCACCCGCGCATGTGATGAAACTGTTGGAAGTTGTTGCCGCCGAAAAGACTGCTCCGGAGGTGCTGGCCACCGGCTTTGCCCTGGGCAAGCGGCTGAAAAAGGTCGCGGTGCGGTCTGGCATCTGTGACGGGTTCATCGGCAACCGGATCATGAATGCCTACCGCAAGGCGGCGGAATATGTGGTGCTGGACGGCGCCTCTCCTTACCAGGTGGACCAGGCGGTGACCGGTTTCGGCTTCCCGATGGGGCCGTTTGCGATGGGGGATCTGGCGGGGCTGGATATCAATTGGGCCGCCCGCAAGCGCCGCGCGCCCACCCGCGACCCGCGCGAGCGGGTGCCGCGCTTCTACGAGATGCTGTGCGAGGGCGGCGATTTCGGCCAGAAGACCGGCAAGGGATTCTATATCTACGAGCAAGGCCGGCGCGGCGGCGTGCCGAACCCGCAGGTGGCCGGGCTGATTGCGAAAGATCAGGCGCAGCAGGGCGTCACCCCGCGTGAGTTCAGTGACGCGGAAGTCCTGCGCCGTTACATGTGCGCCATGGTCAATGAGGCCGCCAAGGTGGTGGGCGAAGGCATCGCGCGGCGGCCGCTGGACGTCGATATGGTGATGCTGTTCGGCTACGGTTTTCCGCGGTTCTGGGGCGGACCTTTGAAATGGGCTGATCTGCAGGGGCTGGACGGGATCCTGGCCGATATCCGGGCCTATGCGGCAGAAGATGATTTTTTCTGGCAGCCGGCACCGTTGCTTGAACAGTTGGTGGCGGAGGGAAAACCCTTCGATGAACTGAACAAAGGCGGCTGAATCGGGGGCGGGTGCCCTTCCGGCCCGTCGAGGGCCGTCGGGGCGCGGCCGGGCTGGACGCGCAAACGCAGGCCGTAACACGCAAAAGCGCCGCGCGGAACGCGCGGCGCCTGGCCCAACAAGAGCGGCGCATTCTTGCATGCGCCCGGCGATTGACGGGAGTTGCCCGCGCTTTAGGTCCAGGTGCCTTCGGTGGCTGCACGGATCTTGCGGATGTTCTCGCCGTAAACTTCGGGGGCGTTGACCGAACCGCCTTTGAACACGGCTGACCCGGCAACCAGCACGTCGGCGCCTGCCTCGGCCACCAGCGGCGCGGTGGTGGGATCAACGCCGCCGTCGATTTCGATATGCACCGGGCGGTCGCCGATCATCGAACGCAGGCTGCGGATCTTGGCGGTCATGTCGATGAACTTCTGGCCGCCGAAGCCAGGATTCACGGTCATCACGCAGACCAGATCGGTCAGGTCCAGCAGGTGCGCCACCGCTTCCGCCGGGGTGCCGGGGTTCAACGCCACGCCTGCCTTCATGCCGGCCGCGCGGATCGCCTGCAGGGTGCGGTGGATGTGCGGGCCGGCCTCGATATGGGCGGTCAGCACGTCGGCGCCGGCATCGGCATAGGCGTCGATATAGGGATCGACCGGGGCGATCATCAGATGCACGTCCATCACCGTCTTCACATGCGGGCGGAACGCCTTCACCGCCTGCGGGCCGAAGGTGAGATTGGGCACGAAATGCCCGTCCATCACATCCACATGCACCCAGTCGGCGCCCTGGGCTTCGATGGCCCGGATCTCCTGGCCGAAGTTGGCGAAATCGGCGGAGAGGATGGAGGGCGCGATCTTGATCTTGCGGTCAAAGGACATCTGGCAGCTTCCTTTTGCAGAGGGAAATGAGGAGTCGAAGGCCGTATAGACCGTCCCAGCCCCTGTGGACAGGGGCAGAATGCGCAGCAGGCCCGTTAGCCTGTGCCGCACGCCCGCGGGTTGCGCGCGGCGGCGTTACAAAACTTTCACGGCAGTGACACATGAAGTTTGAGCGGGCGGGCTAGGCAGGCCCCGAACGAAGAGGGAGCGCCCCTGTGCTGCGCATTGACAAACTGACGAAACGGTTCAGCGGAAAGATTGCGGTGGATACCGCGACGCTGGACATCGACAAACCCTGCATGATCGGCATTATCGGCCGTTCCGGTGCGGGCAAATCCACCCTATTGCGGATGCTGAACCGGCTGGAAGACGCCAGCGAAGGCCGTATCCTGTTTGGAGACCGCGAAATCACTGGCCTGAAAGGCAAGGACAAGCGCGCCTGGCAATCGGACTGCGCGATGATCTTTCAGCAGTTCAATCTGGTGCCGCGGATGGATGTGGTTTCCAACGTGCTGCACGGCACACTGAACCGGCGCAACGTGATGGCGTCGCTGTTCAACCTGTACCCGATGGCAGACATTCACAAGGCGATCGGCATCCTTGAGCGCCTCGGCATTGCCGAACATGCTGCCAAACGGGCCGAGGCGCTGTCGGGCGGCCAGCAGCAGCGGGTGGCGATTGCCCGGGCGCTGATGCAGGACCCGAAGATCATCCTGGCGGATGAACCGATCGCCTCGCTGGACCCGATGAACGCCCAGACCGTGATGGAGGCGCTGCGCCGCATCCATGAGGAAGACGGCCGCACGGTGATTGCCAACCTGCACACGCTGGACACCGCACGGCGCTATTGCGACCGCGTGGTCGGCATGCGCGACGGCCGCATCGTCTTTGACGGGCTGCCCGAACAGCTGACCACCGGGGTTGCCCGCGAGATTTACGGCGCCGGGGAGGAATTCTCCGAGGCGGCCACCTCAACCGAGATCGAAACGCTGGCAAAGACGGATGCGCGGCGCGCTGCCATTCCGGCCGAATAACCCCTGACCTTTTTCCATCTTCCCTGGGGCCGCGGTCCTTGGGGATTGACCAACCGGAGAGACATGAAATGAAGAAACTGATAGCTGCCGTTCTGGCAACCACCGCGCTGACCGCCCCAGTTGCGGCAGAGGACATCAAAGAGTTCCGCATCGGCATCGTGGGCGGCGAGAATGCTCAGGACCGTCTCAGCATGCAGGAATGCCTGCGCGAGCAAACCGAAGCGCTGCTGGGTGTCGAAACCAAGCTGTTCGCCCCGGCTGATTATAACGCTGTAATACAAGGCCTTTTGGGCGGCACTATCGACATGGCCTGGCTGGGCGCATCGGGCTATGCCAAGACCTACCTGTCCGACCCGGATGCGGTTGAGCCGGTTCTGGTCAAGGTGAACACCGATGGCGGCTATGGCTACTACTCGGTTGGCTTTGCCCGCAAGGACAGCGGCATCGGCTCGCTGGAAGAGATGAAGGGCAAGATCTTCGGCTTCGGTGATCCGAACTCCACCTCCGGCTACCTGATCCCTTCGATCGAGATTCCGGCCAAGATCGGCGCCACCATGAAATCCGGTGACTACTTCGGCGAGGTCAAATTCACCGGCGGCCACGAGCAGACCATCGTCGCGGTTGCCAATGGCGACGTCGATGGCGGCGTGACCTGGGCTGATGGTCTGGGTGAATGGGAAGACGGCTATCAGTCGGGCGCGCTGCGCCGTGCGGTTGACGCTGGTCTTGTCGACATGAACGACATGGTTGAGATCTGGAAATCGGCGCCGATCCCCGAAGGCCCGTTTGTACTGCGCACCGCACTGCCGGCCGACGTGAAGGTCAAGGTGACCGGCCTGCTGGCTTCGATGAACTCAATCGATCCGGATTGCATGTACAATGTGCTGGGCGGCGAGTCGAACGGGCTGATGCCGATCACCCATGACGCCTATGAGCTGATCATCGAAGCCCGCAAATTGAAATCCCAGTAATTTCAATACTGTGCTCAGCGGGGTTTCGGGCTTGCCCCAAGCCCCGCAATTTCCCTGATGGCCGCAGCACCGGCGATCACCTTAAGTCCAGGACCCCTAGATGGCAGATCTGACAGCCGCCCGGCCGGGCATCGATGACATCCGGCAGCAATACACCGCCCATACCCAGCGCAAGCGGCTGTACGGCGGCATACTGCTGGCCATTTTTGCGGCGCTGATGACTGCAGGTTTGCGCACCGCGGATGCGCGCAATGCGGGCTCTTTCGCTGATGGGTTCACCCGGATCCTCGACTACCCAGCCGAGGTGCTGGACGAGGCCGCCGAAAAGGCAGCTCAGCTGCCGGGCCATATCGCATATTTTTTTCCAGCACTGGTTGAGACGCTGAATATTGCCGCTGCAGCGACCCTTGCCGGCGCGGTGTTCGGAACCCTCCTGTCACTCCTGGCAACCCGCGGCATGGCGCCCTGGCCTGTGCTGATCCCGTTGTTCCGGCGCATCAGTGACATCTGCCGGGCGGTTCCGGAGATTGTCATCGCGCTGGTGCTGATTTTTGTTCTTGGCGGCGGCCCGGTGCCTGCGATGATCGCCATCGCCATCCACACCGCCGGCGCCTTGGCCAAGCTGTTTTCCGAGGTGAACGAAAATGCGTCGCTGAAACCTGTGGAAGGCCTGACATCGGTCGGCGCCACCTGGGCGCAGCGGATGACGCTGGGGGTGATCCCGCAGGTCGGGCCGAACTACGTCAGCTATGCGCTGTTGCGGTTTGAGATCAATATCCGTGCCTCAGCCATCCTTGGTTTTGTCGGTGTCGGCGGCATCGGCTACGAGCTGAAAAACGCGATGTCCTGGGGGCAGGGGCGTTACGACGAGGCCGCCGCGATTTTCCTCCTTCTCTTTGTCTCCATTGTTGCCGTCGACCAGCTGTCCGGCATCGTGCGCGACCGTCTGACCCATGGAGCGAAAGCATGACCACTTTCGATACCACTCTCACCCCGGCAGAGCTGAAGCTGGATATCTCAAGGCTGTTTCGGAAGAAGCGGTTGCTGGCGTTCGCACTGCCCGCCCCGGTGCTGGCCTATCTGACCTATGTCTTTCTGGCCTTCGACGTCCCTGGGCTGTGGGCGAAAGCGAATCTGGAGAACGCCAGAACCCTGGTCAGCGACAGTTACAGCTATAAGACGCATGTGACCCGCGACAACCGCAACGGCGCGGTTTCGGTTTCGATCGAAGGGGAACGCAAGGGCACCTACCCCGATGGCACAGCGCCGGATTGGGTTGCCCTGGGTAAGACCACTGTGATTGACTTGGAGGATGGCCATACCGTCACCTTTGGCCCGGAAACCATCGAATATGCGATCCCCGGCTATGGCACCGTCCGCGCCACCCCCAGCCGCAGCGCAGGCGTTCAGGCAGAACTGCCGGCGGGCGATGTGCCGGAGTGGATCAGCGTTTCCAAAAACCGGCTGGCCGTCGAAACCGGGGCCGGGCGCCTGACTGTCACCCGGAACCGGGCTGAAGTGTTCCGCTATTTTGCGGGATGGGAGCTGTTCTTTTTTACCCTCGACAGCCCCTATTCCGGCATGGCGGCAGGGGAGCTGCTGCAGCGCGCGGCCACAGGCGAGGCCGGGGCGATCTTTCAGGATTTCTGGACCAACAAGATGTGGCGCCACCAGGACGTGGCCTGGGCGATTGCCGAAACTCTGCTGATGGCGTTTCTGGGCACCATTGGCGCAGCTGTCATCGCGCTGCCGCTGGCCTTTGCCGCCACCCGCAATTTCATGCCCCTGCGTGCCTTGCGTTTTGCCATGCGCCGTCTGTTCGATTTCTTCCGCGGGGTGGACTCGCTGATCTGGACCGTGGTTCTGGCCCGCGCTTTTGGTCCCGGTCCGTTGACCGGTGCGCTGGCGATCCTGGTGACGGATACCGGCACATTCGGCAAGATCTTCTCGGAAGCGCTGGAAAATGTCGACCGTAAGCAGATCGAGGGCGTCGCCTCCACCGGCGCAACACCGCTGCAGCGCTACCGGTTCGGAGTGATCCCGCAGATCACCCCGGTGCTGCTGAGCCAGTTGCTGTACTTCTTTGAAGCCAACACCCGCTCGGCCACTATCATCGGTGCAATCACGGGCGGCGGCATCGGCCTGCTGCTGACCCAGGCGATCATCACCCAGAAGGACTGGGAGGAGGTGGCTTATTACATTAGCCTGATCATACTGATGGTGATGCTGATGGACTGGTTCTCGGGCTGGCTGCGGCGGAAGCTGATCACAGGCGGCAGGTAATCACAGGCGGCAGCGGGCCGCCCCGGCCTCAAGGGCAAACGGCGCTGCGCGCCGCCGCTGCGCGGCCCTTGACCCGGGTGGTGCAGGATTATGCAGCGCCTGCGTCCACCAGCTGCGTGGCGATATCCAGGAAAACCCTGGCCTGGGCGCTGTCGGGCTGTGCTGCCACAATCGGCGTGCCGTTGTCGCCGGCCAGGCGTACATCCAGATGCAGCGGCACCTCTCCCAGCAGCGGGACATTCAGATTCTTCGCCTCCTGCCCCACGCCGCCGTGGCCGAAGACATGCTCCTCGTGGCCGCAGTTCGAGCAGATGTGGGTCGACATATTCTCGATCATGCCCAGCACTGGCACGTTCATCTTGCGGAACATGTCGATAGCCTTGCGGGCATCAATCAGCGCCACATCCTGCGGAGTGGAGACCACGATGGAGCCGTCCACATGGGTTTTCTGCGCCAGGGTCATCTGCACATCGCCGGTGCCGGGCGGCAGGTCGACGATCAGCACGTCCAGCTCACCCCATTGCACCTGCAGCAGCATTTGCTGCAGTGCGCCCATCAGCATCGGGCCGCGCCAGATCACCGCCTGGTCCTCGCCGGTCATCAGGCCCATCGACATCATGGTGACGCCATGGTTGCGCAGCGGCAGGATGGTCTTGCCATCCGGGCTGGCCGGCCGGCCGCTCACCCCCAGCATTTTCGGCTGCGAGGGACCGTAGACGTCAGCATCCAGCAGCCCCACTTTGCGCCCCTGCATCGCCAGCGCGCAGGCAATATTGGCCGAGACGGTGGACTTTCCGACCCCGCCCTTGCCGGAGGCCACCGCGAGGATCCGCGCCACACCCGGAACCTTCTGCGGTGCTGCCTGCTGTTGCGCCTGGGCGGGCTGCTTGGGCTTCAGATCCGGCGGTGCCTTCTGCGAATGGGCGGTCAGCATGGCCGAGACCTTTTCCACGCCCGGCAGCGCCGCCACCGCAGCGTCAGCCCTGTCGCGAACCGGGCCATAGGCCTCGGATTTGCCGGGGTCGATCTCCAGCACAAAACGGACGGTGCTGCCCTCGACGGTCACTGCGCGGGCGATGCCTGCGCTGACGATATCACTGCCGCTGACGGGGTCGGCGATGGATTTGAGCGCCTCAAGGACGGTTTCACGGGAGATGGTCACGCCGGTCTTGCTCCTGTAGCTGGTCATGTCGTGCGCCTGTTCTGGCGCAATTCAGCACGGTATGCCAGCGGTTCGCTGCCCGGAGGATGATTTGGCGCATCCTGGAGTCAGCTTATGTGCAGACCGGCCTCGCCAGGCTGCCGGCGCACCGGGCGGGCGGCAGAACGCAGCAGCGCCGCGCGTCAGCGCGGCGCCGGGCCCAACGGGAGGAGGGCACCCATGGGTGCCGGACGACGGGCGGGAGGCCGCCGTCAGCTTGCCAAGGCGACCTGAACGGAGTTCATCACCTCGCCGATGCGGCGGCCGGTGTCCACCATGCGGTTGGAAAACCCCCATTCGTTGTCATACCAGCTGACCACCCGCACCAGGCCTTCGGCCGTGACAGCAGTCTGCGCCGCAGCAAAACAGCTGGAATGGGGGTCATGGTTGAAATCGACCGAGACCAGCGGGTCTTCTTCGTAGGACAGAATGCCTGCCAGCCCGCTCTCGGCCGCTGATTTTACCGCGGCATTCACGGCCTCTACGGTGGTGCTGCGTTCCGGCATAAAGCTGAGGTCCACCACCGACACATTCGCGGTGGGCACCCGGATTGCCGAACCTTCCAGCCGCCCCTTCAGATGCGGCAGCACCTCGGAGATCGCCCGTGCGGCCCCGGTGGAGGTGGGGATCATCGACAGCGAGGCCGCACGGGCGCGGTACAGATCCTTGTGGCTGGTGTCATGGGTCGGCTGGTCGCCAGTATAGGCGTGGACCGTGGTCATGTAGCCGGTCTTGATGCCAAAAGCGCCGTCCAGCACTTGCGCCAGCGGCGCCAGGCAGTTGGTGGTGCAGGAGGCGTTGGAGACAATCACGTCCTCCGCCGTCAGGTCCATATGGTTGACACCGTATACCACGGTGCGGTCGGCATCCTTGCCAGGGGCGGAGATCAGCACCCGCCTGGAGCCGTTCTCAAGATGCCGTGCTGCATCATCGCGGGCAGTGAACAGCCCGGTGCATTCATAGGCGATATCCACATCCTGCCAAGGCAGCTCTTCCGGATTGCGGATCGCGCTCAGCCGGATGCTGTGGCGGCCCACCCGGATCAGGTCATCGGCCAGGAACACCGGCGTCTTCAGGCGGCCATGCACGCTGTCGTATTTCAGCAGATGCACCAGGGTCTCGGGCGGCGACAGGTCGTTGATGGCAACGACTTCGATGTCATTTCCGCCGCCTTCCAGAAGCGCCCGCAGCACCCCGCGGCCAATCCGTCCAAATCCGTTGATTGCGATTTTCAGTGTCATGCCTCACCTCTGGCTGCTGGACCGGGATGATTCCGGTACCGATAACGGTTGCGATACCGATATCGCTAACGTTAGCGAAAATCAACCCCTGAGCCGGCAGAGCAGCCCTTGCGGCTGCCAGCAAAGTGCTGGAGCATGGGGCATGACCAAGAAACTGTTGCTGAAAGACGTGGCCCATCTGGCCGGCGTCAGCGAGATGACCGCTTCGCGCGCCCTGCGCGGTGCCCCGGACGTGTCCGCCAAAACCAAGGCCAAGGTCGAGGAAATCGCCCGCGTCCATGGCTATGTGCCCAATCGGATTGCCGGCTCGCTGTCGTCGCAATCGGTTAATCTGGTGGCGGTGGTGGTGCCGTCGCTGAACAGCTTTGTCTTTCCCGAGGTGCTTTCGGGCATCTCCGCTGTTCTGAAGGACAGCCAGCTGAAGCCGGTGGTCGGGGTGTCGGGTTATGATCTTGAGGAAGAGGAAGGGGTTATCCGCGAAATGCTCAGCTGGCGCCCCTCCGGGTTGATCGTCGCAGGGCTGGAACATACCGGGACGACGCGGCGCATGCTGCAGCAGGCCGACTGCCCGGTGGTTGAGGTGATGGATGTGGACGGTGACCCCGTCCGCCATTGCGTCGGTATTTCGCATCTGCAGGCAGGCCGCGACATGGCAGAGCAAATTCTGGCCTGCGGTTACCGCAAGATCGGCTTTATCGGCACCAAGATGCCGCAGGATTTCCGCGCCCGCAAGCGGTTTGACGGCTTCACCGACGGTCTGGCTGCCCAGGGTGTCGCCCTTGGCGACATTGAGCATTATGCCGGCGAAAGCGCGATCCAGACCGGCCGCCAGCTGACTGCGCAGATGCTGGCGCGCAACCCGGATCTTGATTGCATCTACTATTCCAGTGACGTGATGAGTGTTGGCGGCTTGATGCATTGCCTGGCCGCAGGCTTGTCGGTGCCGGGCGACATTGCACTTGCCGGCTTTAACAATCTGCAGATCCTGCAGGGCATGCCGCAGCAGCTGGCCACGACGGACGCCTGCCGCCGCGAGATTGGCGAGCGTGCAGCACGGGTCATTCTGCAATCGCGCGAGGCCGGCGGCATGGACAGCCTGGTCTTCGACCGGCTGTGCCCGGCGATCAGCCTTGGCGACACACTGTAGCCTTCACCATGAACTTGAAAGAGCGGCAGGCCCGGTCAGGGGGCAGGCAGCGGATTCTTGTAGCTTTGCGGCGCGCGCCGGTGCACCCTGAAACCATGGTTCCAGTTCAGCACAACCCGGTGGAGGAATGCCGATGCCCCAGTACAACGAGATGTTTGCGCTGTCCGTAGAGGATATGGATCTGATCGAGACAGCCTTGCAGCGCACCAGGGACGCGCTGTCTGAAGCCAAGCCCGCTTCCGGCAGTGGCGACGAGATTACGTTGCGCCGTATTCACGAGCTTCTCGGACGGCTGCACAATCAGAAAATCTTCTACCACCCCAAAGACAAGGTCTATCTCAGCGGCTAACGGGGCGTTCAGCCTCCAAAAGCGCCCCCCGCCGGGCGGGGAGCGCTGAGTTCTGACTGATAAAAGCCGTTGCTAGATCGCGGCCTTGAACAGCTGGGTCAGGTTTGCCTCGGTCAGTTCAACCGGGTTGCCGCCGCAGCTGGGGTCGATAATCGCGCCTTTGACCAGATCGGGGATCGCAGCCTCGGTGACGCCCAGATCCGCCAGCTTGCGCGGGATGCCCAGGGAATCGTTCAGCGCCTGCACAAAGGCGCGGAAGCCGTCAAAGCCGCCCTCGATTCCCAAATAGGCCGCCGCCATGTTGAAACGGTCAGCAATCACCGGCGCGTTGAACTCCAGCACGGCAGGCATGCAGACGGCATTGGTGGTGCCGTGATGGGTGTTGAAATGCGCCCCGATCGGGTGGCTCATGGCGTGGATCGCGCCGAGGCCCTTCATGAAGGCGGTGGCGCCCATCGCCGCGGCAGACATCATCTGGGCGCGGGCCTCGATATCGGTGCCATCGGCATAGGCCCGCGGCAGGAAGTCTTTGACCAGCCGCATGCCTTCCAGCGCGATCCCCTGGGACATCGGGTGGTAATGCGGGCTGGAAAACGCTTCGACGCAATGGGCAAAGGCATCCAGGCCGGTGCCTGCAGTGATGAACTTGGGCATGCCCACCGTCAGCTCGGGATCGCAGATCACCACCGCGGGCAGCACCTTGGGGTGGAAGATGATCTTCTTCTGATGGCTGACACTGTCGGTGATCACGGATGCGCGGCCCACCTCGGATCCGGTGCCTGCGGTGGTCGGCACCGCGATGATCGGTGCGATGGCATCGGCATCCGCGCGGGTCCACCAGTCGCCGATATCCTCAAATTCCCAGACCGGCCGGGTCTGGCCGGCCATGAAGGCTACCATCTTGCCCAGATCCAGCCCGGAACCGCCGCCAAAAGCAATCACGCCATCATGGCCGCCTGCCTTGTAGGCTTCCACGCCCGCTTCGAGGTTCTTTTCATTCGGGTTGGGGTCCACATCCGAGAACATGCCGCGCCCCAGGCCTGCGGCCTCCATGATGTCGAGCGTGGATCGGGTGACCGGCAGATCGGCCAGCCCCTTGTCGGTGACCAGCAAGGGTTTCTTGATACCGGCGGCGGCGCAGGCATCGCCCAGTTCCTTGATCCGGCCGGCGCCGAATTTGATTGCGGTCGGGTAGGACCAGTTTCCAACGAGGCTCATGTCGTTTTCCTTTGATGCAAACAGCCCGCTCCGGGAGGAGGTTTCGGAGCGGGCGGGGTGTCCTCAGCCTGCCACTTTCTTCAGGTGGTAGGACTTCGGACGGGTCAAATTGTGATAGCCGATGACGGACGGTCCGCCGCCGCGGCCGGTGTCCTTGCGGCCGGTCCAGCACAGGCCCGGATCCAGGTAATCGGCGCGGTTCATGAACACGGTGCCGGTCTCGATCCGGTCGCCGACGGCCTGCGCCCGCTCCAGGTCTTGGGTCCAGAGCGACGCGGTCAGGCCGAAGTCGCTGTCGTTCATCAGTTCGATCGCTTCCGCGTCGGAGGAGACTTTCATGATGCCCACCACCGGACCAAAGCTTTCCTCGCGCATCACCCGCATGTCGTGGGTCACGTTGGTCAGGATCTGCGGCGTCAGATAGGCGCCGCCGTCATCCTCCGGCATGGCTTCGACGTGGGCCACGGCACCGGCCTCGACCGCTTCGGCGATCTGGCTGCGCACCTCACCGGCAAAGCGCACATTGGCCATTGGTCCGATGGTGGTTTCCGCATCCAGAGGATTTCCCAGCTTGTAGCCTTTTATGATGGCAATCGCCTTCTCCAGGAACGCGTCGAACAGGCTTTCATGCACGTAGATCCGCTCAATCCCGCAGCAGCATTGACCGGAGTTGAACATGGCGCCGTCGATCAGCGTGTCCACGGCAGCATCCAGATCCGCGTCTTCCATGACATAGCCCGGATCCTTGCCGCCCAGCTCGGTGCCAACACCGGTAAAGGTGCCGGCCGCCGCCCGTTCCATCGCCTTGCCGCCGCCGACCGAGCCGGTGAAGTTCACGAAGTCGAAGGCCTTGCCGGCAATCAGCGCCGAGGTGGTATCATGGTCTAAAAAGACATTCTGAAACACATCCGCGGGAACCCCGGCAGAGGCAAAGGCCTGCACCATGCGCTCACCCACGAGGAGGGTCTGTGTGGCGTGTTTCAGCACCACCGCGTTGCCTGCGATCAGCGCAGGGGCAACAGTGTTGATTGCGGTCATATAGGGGTAGTTCCAGGGCGCCACGACCAGCACGACCCCATGCGGGACACGTTTGATATAACGTTTGAAGCCGGCGTCCTCGCCAACCTCGATATCGGCCAGCGACTCCACTGCGATCTTCGCCATATGCGAGGCACGCTCGTTAAAGCCGCCGAACTCGCCGCCATAACGCACCGGCCGGCCCATCATTTGGGCCAGTTCCGGCACGATTTCATCGTTCATCGCGCCAACGGCGGCGACGCCTGCCATCACCAGGCCGATCCGCTCCTGCAGGGGCCGTGCGGCCCAGGCGGCCTGGGCCGCGCGGGCGCGCGCCACTGCGTCAAAAGCCGCCTCGCGCGACAGGGTTTCGCGTTCGGCAAAAACCGATCCGTCGATCGGCGAGATGCACTTCAGTGTCTGGCCCATGCCAACAACTCCATTCCAAGGGGCACTGGGCCCCTGCTTCTTTCTGGTCAACAAATACTCCGGCCCCCGGCCCGCCGGGGCCGGATCAGGCCCGCTCGAAGCCGCGCGCGATTTCATAGTCGGTGACCACGCGTTCGAACTCCTCGATCTCCACTTCGGCGGCACGCACATAATGGTCGACCACATCGTCGCCAAGGGCGGACCGCAGCATTCCCGACCCCTTCAGCGCCGCCGCTGCCTCGCGCAGCGTGCCCGGGATCAGGCCGCTGTCGCCCTGGTAGACATCCCCTTTGGCCGGCGGCTGCAGTTCCAGCCCTTCTTCGATCCCGGCAATGCCCGCCGCCAGCATGCCCGCCATTGCCAGATAGGGGTTCATGTCAGAGCCCGGAATCCGGCACTCCACCCGGATCGCCTTGGTTCTGTCACCGCACAGGCGGTAGCCGGCGGTGCGGTTGTCCACCGACCAGATGATCCGCGTCGGCGCAAAGGTGCCCTTCATGAACCGCTTGTAGCTGTTGATATAGGGCGCCATGAAGGCGGTGTAGTCGGGCGCGTATTTCAGCAGGCCGGCCATATAGGCCTTCATCAGCGGCGACATGCCCAGCTTATCAGACGGGTCATGGAACGCGGGCTTGCCGTCCTGCCACAGCGACTGATGCACATGTGAGGAAGAGCCGACTTTGTCGTGGCTCCATTTCGGCAGGAAAGTCACCGCATGGCCCTGCTGCTGGGCGATTTCCTTCACCGCGTGTTTCGCGATGGTGTGGTACTCAGCGGTGTCCATCGCCATGGCGTATTTGATGTTCAGTTCTTCCTGGCCGGTCTCCGCCTCGCCTTTGGAATTCTCGATCGGCAGCCCCGCGTCCCACAGATGATTGCGGATCGGGCGCATCACATGCTCCTCGCGGGAGGTCTGCAGAATGCTGTAATCCTCGTTGTAGCCCGAGATCGGCGCCAGATCGCGGAAGCCTGCGCGGCGGATTTCATCAAAGCTTTTCTCGAACAGGAAAAACTCCAGTTCGGTGGCGCACATGGCATCATAGCCCATTTCCTTAAGCCGGTTCACCTGGCGTTTCAGGATCGCGCGGGGGGAGTGCGGAACCTCCTCTTGGGTATGGTGGTCGAGCACGTCGCACAGCACCATCACGGTGCCCTCCAGCCACGGCACCGGGCGCAGGGTCGCCAGATCCGGCTTCATCACGTAATCGCCATAGCCGTTTTCCCAGCTGGTCGAGGCATAGCCATCCGGCGTTGCCATCTCCAGATCCGTTGCCAGCAGGTAGTTGCAGCAATGGGTTTCTTCCCAGGCGCCGGCGACAAAATGCTTGGCGTGGAAGCGTTTGCCCATCAGCCGCCCCTGCATGTCCACAAGACACACCAGAACCGTGTCGACCAGACCCGAAGAGACCTGGGATTTCAAATCATCGAAGGAGAGCATGAGCAGCCCTTTGCATGCTTGGGCCAAAACTTTTTCTCAAAAGTTCTGACAAATTCCTTGGGTAAGGAATTTGGCCCGCTGCGCGGCAGGCCAAATTCCGTGGCTTAACCGGCCCCTTAGCCGTAGCGGTAGGGGCGGCCTGCCTTCTGCATGTCGGCGTTGTACTTCTTGAAGATCTCGACAACCTTCGCCTTGGTTTCGGATTCTGCAGCGATCTCGTCCCAGAACTTCACTGCGGCGTCTTCGACCTGTGCCCATTCGTCATCGGGGATGGTGGTCAGCTTCATGTCGCTGCCGTTGACGCGCAAGTCGGCCTCTCCGCCCCAATACCACCACTGACGGTAGTAGTGCGACTGGTCGCAGCAGACACGGAACAGGGTCTGCAGGTCTTCGGGCAGCTCTTCCCAGCGGCCCTGGTTGGCAAAGAACGACCCGGCCCAGGCGCCGGAGATGTTGTTGGTCAGGAAGTAGTCGGTCACCTTGGACCAGCCGACGGTGTAATCCTCGGTGATGCCGGACCAGGCGATGCCGTCCAGTTCGCCGGTCTGCACCGCGACCTCGATGTCTTCCCAGGGCAGGGTGACCGGCACCACGCCGAACTGGGTCAGGAAACGGCCCGCAGTCGGGAAGGTGAACACCCGCTTGCCTTTCAGATCGGCCAGCGAATTGATCGGGTCTTTGGTGGCAAAGTGGCAGGGATCCCAGGCGCCGGCCGAGATGTGCTTGACGCCGACCTTGGAATATTCCGCGTCCCAGATCTCGTTCAGGCCGTACTGGTTGAACAGCACCGGCACGTCCAGCGAATAGCGCGAGGCAAAGGGGAAGTAGCCGCCGAACACAGTGACTTCGGTGGGCGACGCCATCGAGTCGTCATCCGACTGCACCGCATCGATGGTGCCGCGCTGCATGGCGCGGAACAGCTCGCCGGTGGGGACCAGCTGATCGGCATAGTACAGCTCAATCTGCATCCGGTCGCCGGCGATCTTGTTGAACATGTCAATGGCGGGTTTGATCACATGTTCACCCAGGGCGGCGCCGGCATAGGTCTGCATCCGCCATTTGATGGTGGACTGGGCCAGCGCCGGGGTGGCCAGCGGTGCCGCCATGGCGCCAACGCCGGCGGTCTTCAGAAACTTACGTCTTGTTGTCATAATTCTCACTCCTTGTTGAAACATCCGGCCCCTTGGCAGGACTCTTTCTTGATTATTTTCCGTAGACAAATTCCGGCAGCCACAGGGCGATTTGCGGGAAGACCATGATCAGGGCCAGGGCCAGAACCATCACCGCAGCAAAGGGGATGATCGAGACATAGATGTCCTTCAGCCCGATTTCCGGCGGCGCCATCGCCCGCATTAGGAACAGGTTATAGCCGAAGGGCGGTGTCATATAGGCGATCTGGGTGGTGATGGTGTAAAGCACCCCGTACCAGATCAGATCGAAGCCAAGCGCCCCCACCAGCGGCACATACAGCGGCGCCACGATCACCAGCATTGCGGTGTCATCCAGGAACGTGCCCATGATGATGAAGCTCAGCTGCATCAGGATCAGGATCATCCAGGGGGAAAGGCCCAGCTTGGTGGTGAACAGATCCTCGATCGCCTTCACCGCGCCGAGGCCGTCGAAGATGGCGCCAAAGGCCAGCGCGGCCAGGATGATCCACATGAACATGCAGGAGATGCCAAGGGTCGAGCGCACCGAGACCTCGAACACCTCCTTGGTCATCCGTCCCTTCAGCACCGCGGCAATGAAGGCGGTCATTGCACCGATGGCCGAACTTTCCACCAGCGAGGTCCAGCCGTTCACGAAGGGCACCATCATCGCGGCAAAAATCGCCAGCGGCAGCACGCCGGAGAACAGCAGGCGGTACTTCTCCTTCATGAACACGTCCTTGTAGAACAGCGTGTTCTTGCGGAGGGCAAAGGACAGGGCACCAAGGCCGAGGCCCAGCCCCAAGGCGTGTTCGGTCGCCATCGCGCCGGCCCAGATCAGGAGAGGCACCAGCACCAGCGCCGCGAGAATGATATAGTTCAGGCGCAGCGGATGATCGGTGACCGCTTCATACTCCGCCAGATCCTCGGGGTGCATGGCAGGGCCGAGATCCGGCTGCATCCGGGCACGGACATAGATGTAGATGATGAACATGGTGGCCATCAGCAGGCCGGGGATCACGCCCGCCAGCCACAGCTGGCCCACCGGCTGACGCGCGATCATCGCATAAAGCACCAGCACCACCGACGGCGGCACCAGGATGCCAAGACTGGAGCCCGCCTGAATGGTGCCGGTCACCAGGATCTTGTCATAGCCGCGCCGCAGCAGTTCCGGCAGCGCAATGGTGGCACCGATTGCCATGCCGGCCACCGACAGCCCGTTCATTGCCGAAATCAGAACCATCAGGCCGATGGTGCCGATCGCCAGACCGCCTTTCACCGGCCCCATCCAGACGTGGAACATCCGGTAAAGGTCGTCGGCGATTTTGGACTCTGACAGCACGTAGCCCATGAAGATGAACATCGGCAGCGTCAGCAGCGGATACCATTTCATCAGTTTCATCGCCGCTGAAAAGGGGATCTCCACCCCGCCGGTGCCCCACAGGAGCATGCCCGCAACCGCACCGACAAAGCCGATGGCGCCAAACACCCGCTGGCCTGTCATCAGCATCAGCATCATGCCGGCAAACATGACAATGGCAATCCATTCGTAGGACATCAGATTTCAACTCCGCGCAGGCGTCCGATATCCCGGAACAATTCGGCAAGGCATTGCAGCAGCATCAGGAAGACGCCGAAGCAGAGGATGGTTTTGACGGGCCACAGGAACGGCCGCCAGGCGGTGGAACTGCGCTCCAGGTAGCCGAGCTCTTCGCCGGTGGCCGCCGGGCCTTGGGTCACGAGCGTTTTCAGTAAATCCCAGAAGAACTGCACCGGCTCGATGCCGAAATAACCCAGGGAATAGGCGGTGGAACTCAGCGCCCCGTACATCAGGATCACCAGATAAGTGATCAGGAACAGCACGGTGAACGCATCGACCATCGCCTTGGTTTTCGTCGACCAGGCGCCGTAAAACAGATCCATCCGCACGTTCGATCCCATCTGGATCGAATAAGGCCCGCCCAGAATGTAATAGGCCACCATCACAAACTGTGCCGTTTCCAGCGTCCAGTGCGACGGGTCGAAAAAAGTCTTGGACACCGACGACCACAGCAGAACCCCGATCAGGGCAAAGATCAGATACATGGCGAAGCGGCCGATGAAGCGGTTCATCGCGTCGATGCCGCGGACATAGGCCCGGATTATTCTAGGCATCAGGCCCTCCCTCTGCCGTCAGCGCGGCCAGGGCCGGGCGCAGCAATGTCAGCATTTCTTCTGCCATGGCCTCTTCTTCGTCCGGCGTGGTCACCAGATCATTGCGGATTTCGATCATCACATTGGCCAGTCCGTGCGCCAGCCCGTGGACCTTCAGCGAATGGGTGACGCCGTCGGCAGGGCCATAAGGCTCGTTGCGCTCAACCTGGCGGTGCGGCAGGGCAGGGGCCGCGGCCAGCATCGCATCCGCCAGCCGGCTGTCGGCGTCATGCAGGATGCCGATCTCCACCGCGCGGCACTCGCCGTAATACACCGGCGTGAAGCTGTGCATGGTGACCAGAACGGTTTGCAGCCCGGCATCCTTGCGGGCCTTGATGAGCTTGGCGGCAGCGCCGCAGAACGGGGCATAGACCGTATCTGCACGTTCCTGCCGCTGTGCTGCGGTCAGACCCTTGTTGCCGGGCACCTCCACCAGTTCGGATTTCTCCGGCATCGCCGAGGGAGCCTCGGGCGGGCGGTTGCAGTCGTAAACCAGCCGCGACACGGTGCTGGCTACCAGCGGGGCATCCAGCACCCGGGACATATGCAGCGCCACCGCCCGCGCACCCGGGTCCCAGGCGGCATGGCTCAGCCGGTCCTCGTCCCGCAGTCCCAGCCCGTCATAGCGCGCGGGGATATTGTTGGACGCGTGCTCGCACAACAGCAGAACCGGGCTGGTGCCCTCACGGTTCACTACCTCCACTGCCTCCTCCTGAGCGTGAGAATCGCTCTCTCGCATATGCCGCCTCCCTGCGATTTGGAAAAATGTTTCCATGAAGAGATAATTGTGTCAATATCTTTTCATGTCCGGTTTCGCACAGAGATTCCTGAAACTTTCTTTTCAGGCCGGATCCGGATAGGAAAGTGTCTGTTCAAAAGCAGGATTGCCCCGTTGACGAAACCGCCAGCCACCGTTCGCGAGTTGATCCGCGAGACCTATTCCTCGCTCACCCAGTCCGAACGCAAGTTCGCAAATCTGCTGCTGGAGAACTATCCTGCGGCGGGGCTGGCCTCGATCACCATTGTGGCCAGCAATGCTGATGTTTCGACGCCGACGGTTGCCCGGATGGTGCAGAAACTGGGCTTCAAGGGCTATCCGCAATTCCACCAGGCGCTGCTGAAGGAGCTGGAGGCCAAGGTCTCCGGCCCGACCAAGCGGCGGGACAATTGGGCGACCGAGGCGCCCGAGGGCCACCTGCTGAACAGATTTGGACAGGCGGTGACCGACAACCTGCAACAGACATTCTCGAATATCGACACCGCCCAGTTCGATGCGGCCGTGCATCAGCTCGCAAATACCGAGGGGCGGCTTTATGTGGTGGGCGGCCGCATCACCCGGGCGCTGGCGGATTACGCCTTTACCCATTTCCAGGCGATCCGGCAGCGGGTGACCCATATGACGTCCTCCTCCGCCACCTGGCCGCACTACGTGCTGGACATGGTGGAGGGCGATACCCTGCTGCTGTTCGACGTGCGCCGCTATGAAACCAACCTGCAGCGTTTGGCCGAACTCGCCTCCGAACGCGGGGTGAAGATTGTTCTGATCACGGACCAATGGGCCAGCCCGATTGCATCGGTTGCCGACCACATCTTCAACTGCTGGGTCGAAATCCCCTCGGCCTGGGACTCCAACATCTCAACCATGATGCTGCTGGAAGCGATGATTGCCGCCACCCAGGAAGAAAGCTGGGACAAGACCAAGGACCGCTACGACCGCCTGGACGAGCTGTTTGATATGACCCGCTTGTTCCGCAAGTTCTCCTGACCAGAAAACAGGCTGCTGCATGGACATTGACCTCCGGTTGCGCCTTACTGGGCATCAAGCTGGTTTCTTTCAGGCAGGAGTATTCACATGCGACTAATCGCAATTCTGGCGCTGGCCGCACTTGCCGCCGCACCCGCCGCAGCCAACCCGCTCAGCCGCATGCTGGCCAATTCCGGGCTGACGCCGCAGGACACCAACATCATGCGAAAGGCCGAAAAATCTCTGCTGGCCGAGGCGCAGGGCGGTACCGGAAAGCGGTCCGAATGGGCCAACCCGGACAGCGGCGCACATGGCGAGGTCAGGGTAGCCGGCAAGGAGGGCGCATGCCTGCTCTTGCAGCATCGGGCCTTCCTGAAGGACAGCCAGGACCCTAAGCAGCTCCGGCGCAAGTTCTGCCCGTCAGGAGCTGACTGGCTGTTGACCCAGTAACCCGCCATATAAGCACAACAAGTTCCAATCAGATCAAGGAAGATGAAAATATGCCTGACATCACACGCAAACACACCGGCCAGCGGATGAGCCAGATCGTGACCCACGGCGATACCATTTATCTGGCGGGCCAGGTCGGCACTGCCGGAGCCGGCGTTGCGCAGCAGACCCAGGATTGCCTGGACAAGATCGACGCCCTGCTGGCCGAGGCCGGAAGCAGCAAGACCCGCATCCTGCAGACAGTGATCTGGCTTGCCGACATGAAGGATTTTGCCGAGATGAACGCAGTTTGGGACGCCTGGGTCCCCGAGGGCCACGCCCCGGCACGCGCCTGCGGCGAGGCGAAGCTGGCCCGCGAGGATCTTCTGGTCGAGCTAATCGTCACCGCTGCCAAGGCCTGATCCTGGCGGAGGAAGCAAACAGGCGGGCCACCGGCCCGCCTTCTCTTTGCCCGGTGCCGCAGCAGCACAGGCTCGGGACCTCAGGCCAATGCCCGGCCCCGGGCCCGATTCACGTGCAACCGCGGCTGCTTTCAGTCCAGCGCCATTGCCGCTTTGCGGATGGCTGCTTCGGTCTGTTCCAGGTCCTCCCCGGTCAGCGCCAGGCTTGGGTAGGTCTTGCCGGGCGACTTGAAAATGCCCTCCGCGCGCAGCATCTCATTGTACCGTCTGGAGCGGTTTAAGTTGCCTGCCTGGGTGTCGCGGTAGTCCCTGACTTGGGCATCGGTGAACACAACCTCGAAAAGCGCAGGCTCGCCCACGATCCGGAACGGCACCCCGGCGTCCTCCAGTGCCGCACTGGTTGCCTGCATCAGCCGCTTGCCGTGGCCGTTCAGCCGGTCATAGGCGCCCTCGCGGCGCAGCACTTCCAGGGTCTTGAGGCCCGCCGCCGCGGCCACCGGATTGCCCGACAATGTGCCCAGCTGCATCAGCCAGCCCTCGGCGCCGACCTGCGCCTTGTCGAAATGCCGCATGATATCCGCCCGGCCCGCAATCGCTGCCAGGGGGAAGCCGCCGCCGATCACCTTGCCCAGCGTTGCCAGATCCGGGGTCACCCCATACAGCTCCTGCCCGCCGCCATAGGTGGAGCGGAAGCCGGTCACCACCTCGTCAAAGATCAGCAGGCTGCCGTATCTCTGCGTCTCCTCGCGCAGCAGTTCCAGGAACCCCGGCAGCGGCGGTACGATGCGCTGCAGCGGCTCGGCGATGATCGCGGCGATCTCGTGCCCATGCTCCGCCATCAGCTGCTTGATGTACTCAAAATCGTTGAACGGCGCCACCAGCACCTCTGCCGCCACCGATGGCGGGATGCCCGCACTGTCCGGCACCGCCTGCGGGAAGTTCACCCGCACCGAGGGCGCCAGACTCATCTGCGCCTCGGCCGACATGCCATGATAACCGCCTTCGAATTTCAGGATCTTGGTGCGGCCAGTGAATGCCCGCGCCAGCCGGATCGCATACATATCCGCCTCGCCACCGGTGGAAACATAGCGCAGCTGCTCGCCGCAAGGCACCGCGCGGCAGATCTCCTCGGCCAGCTCGATGCCGCGGGCGTTGCCGGCAAAGAAGGTCATGCCCTTGGGCAGCTGCTGCAGCACCGCCTCCATCACCTCCGGATGGCCATGGCCCAGCATCATCGGACCGGAGCCGATCAGATAGTCGATGTACTCCTTGCCGTCTTCGTCCCGCACCCGCGCGCCGTTGCCCTCGCGGATGACGATACCGGGATCGAAATTGCCGAAGCCGCCCGCGGGCAGCACCGTGCGGGCGCGTTCGGTCCATTCAGCCTGAGTGAGGATTTTTTCCATTTCACTATTCCTGTTCGGGTGGGTTGCCCATTGTTAGGTATTTTTTGACCGATAAATCAAAATCAATCGATCACAGCTGCGGGGGCACCCAGGCCCTCGCGGCCGGGGCTTACACCCAGCCCGGGGCCTTCCGGCGGCGCGATGCGGCCATTGCAGACACGGGACGCCACATGGGCGCATTGGTCCAGCGTCTCGCAGGGCTGCTCCACCCAGTCGCGTGCCTTGACTGAATTCAGAACCTCAACCGCCACGCCCGGCTGCCAGGCGCGGTTCACATCGAACGTTACCTTGTGTCCCTTGGGCAGGCCTTCGGAAATCGCCTCGATCCGGTCGATGTCGATGTCGATGTCGGTGCCGCCCACCTTGGCCGAATGCACGGTGCGGCCCTTTTGCGCGGCGCAGGCGATCAGCGCCAGCATCTGCTCCGGGCTGCCGGTGGAGATCGAAGAGTTGACCAGCACCGGTGCCGCCTCGGCGCCGCCCATGAGCTGCCACAACGGCAGGCCCATGACCTTGCCCAGGATATCCCGGCAGGCCATGTCGATCGGAGATTTCACATAGGGATGCCCCGGCAGCTGCACATCCATCACCCGGTTCACATGGTCCAGGCTGCGCGGGTCGAGGCCGAGGAAGGCGGGCGCCAGCGTGTCTATCCCGGCCCTGATCCCCGGCCCATGCGCGGGCAGGTAGGTATGCCCCCAGGGGCAGCCCTCGCCCCAGCCCGAGACACCCTCGCCGGTATCTATGCGCACAAAGGTGCTGTCGAGTTTCTCGAACTTCAGCCGTCCGCCTGAAAGAAAGTAGGGTTCCGTGAGCGGCATATCGATCTGGCAGACAGTGATGCGGGTGATCTTCATGGCGCGCGCTCCTGTTGCTCAGCCGGGGGACATTGCCGGATCATCCGCCAGACCTTCGCCGCGCCAGAAGACGAAGCAGAGGATCGGATGCTCGTTGGTGATCATGGCGTGCGGCTGGCCGGGCCCGTGCATCTTGGTATCGCCCGGCACCAGGCGGCGGACCTCTTCGCCCCTGGCCATGAAATCGGCGCTGCCGGAGAGGATGGTATAAAGCTCCTCCGGCCCGTGCTGATGCCAGGGGTAGTCGAGCCGAGGCCCCCAGTAGCCGATGGTCATCCGGGTCTGGGCTGAGTGGAAGTGGCCGGTGGGGCCCACCAGCTCAAACCAGCCGAAGCGCTGCAGGAAATCCTGGCCGACCTCCTCCTCGGTATAGGTGAGGCGCCATTCCGCATGCGGCGCCAGCGCCATGATGGCCTGCTGCAGGGCGCGGACCTCACCCTCTGCCGGGATGCCCTCGGCAGCAAAGCCGGGGTCCGATTGCACCAGCGCGGCACCGGGGACTTGGCAGCCTTCGCGCCCGGCCCAGGTGATGTCATTGGGCCAGGACTGGAATTCCGCCACTTCGGGCAGGGTGGCATGGAACGCCTTGGCGGCCTCCAGCGCTTGATCGAACAACGCCCGGCTCATGGGATCACCACGATATTGCCGGTGTGCTTCTTGGCGATGAAGGCGGCCTGCGCCTCCTTCAGGTCCGACAGCGGATAGGTCGCGGCCAGCGCCGGTTTGATCTCTCCCTTCTCGATGTAGGAGACCACATCGGTAAAGTTGCGGTGCGGTGTCACGGTGGAGCCAGTGAATGTCAGATCGCGCAGATAGAAAGTGCGCAGGTCCAGCTCCACCATCGGCCCGGCAATCGCACCCGAGCAGGTATAGCGCCCGCCGCGCTCCAGCACCTCGATCAGCTTGGGCCAGGCAGTACCGCCGACCACATCGGCCACTACAGTGACTCTTTCCTCACCAAGCGCGGCCCGCAGGTTATCCGGCGCGCGCGGCAGGATCAGGTCGGGGCCGAGTTCCGCGACCTCTGCGTGCTTGGCCTCGGAGGCCATCGCGATCACCCGGGCGCCGCGGCGTTTGGCCAGCTGGATCAGTGCACCGCCAACCCCGCCCGAGGCGCCGGGGATAAGCACCGTGTCGCCTTCGCTAGCATTGGCGCGGCTCAGCATGCCTTCGGCGGTGACATAGGAGCAGGAGAAGGTCGCCAGCTCCGCATCGCTGAAGGGGCCTTCAACCACCGCCACACCGCGCACATCCGCCTTGGTGTATTCGGCAAAGCCGCCATCGCATTCGGAGCCGAAGTAGCCGGCCTTGTCCATGTTTTCCGGGTCGTCCCAGTCGCGCACCCAGCCGCCGGCCATGACGCGCTTGCCGATCAGGGCAGGGTCGGCGCCTTCGCCAACAGCCACCACTTTGCCAACCGCATCGGCACCCTGGATGCGCGGGAAGGTGAGGGGGCGGCCGCCCCAGGTCGGATCCTCCTCGCCGACCTCGTCAAAGGCGCCGCCGGTGGTGGCACCCTCGACACTCTTGGAATACCAGCCGGAGCGGGTGTTCACATCGGTGTTGTTGAGCCCGCAGGCACCGACCTTGATCAGCACCTCCATGGGGCCGGGCTGCGGCACCGGCCAGTCCTGGTGCCATTCGTATTTGTCCAGATCGCCATGGCCGGTCAGAACCATCGCTTTCATGGTGTCGGGCAGGGTCATTTCCTGTGGCTTCCTATTGGCTGTGGGGAGGGGGGCGCTGCCCCCCGCCTTCGTCTCCCCCCGGAGTATTTTTGAAAAGATGAAGGGGAGCCTGTTGTTTGCTTATTCTGCCGGAGCGAGTTCGGCGTCGGTGCGGGGCAGCAGGCTTTCGGGATCATAGGCAGGGGCGCCCAGGATCCGGCCCTTGCGCGGCTCGCCGGCAACGATCACTTCGATCGAAGTGCCAGGCACATTGGCGTGCGGCTTGACGTAGGCAAAGGCCAGGATCTTGCCGGCGGTGTGGCCATAGGCAACCGAGGCGGTAGAGCCCACGACCTGGCCGTCCAGCAGGATGGCCTCGCCGCCGTGGCCGTCCTCGATGCCGTCCGGTTCGATCTCCAGATAGGCGCAGACCCAGGGCAGGGCGTCGGCGTTCAGTGTCTTGTCCTTGCCCAGATAGTCCTTATCGGTACGGGCAAAACGCAGCACATCCGCTTCGGCCAGGGTCACCTCGTTGGTGAGCTCGCCAGCGCCCTTGAAACCCTTCTCCATCCGCATCGCGTTCATCGCAAAGGAGCCGTAATCGGCAATGCCATGTGCTTCGCCTGCCGCCCAAAGCGCGTCATAGACAGCCAGGGCGCTGCCGCGCGGGATATGCAGTTCCCAGCCGAGCTCGCCGGCGTAGGACATGCGGAAGGCCCAGAGTGTGTGGCCCGCGACCTCAATCTGCTGCGCGGTCAGCCATTTGAAGCCGGCGTTGGTCAGGTTCGCATCGGTGCAAGCACCGAGGACCTCGCGGGCTTTCGGACCATTGAGAGCAAGGGCGGCCCAATCGGTGGAAAGCGTTGTGATCTCCACCACTTCATCTGCGCGGTTCTGGTTCAGGTGGTCCAGCAGCCGCTGCTCAAAGAAGGCGGCGCAGACCAGGTAGTAGCTGTCCTCGGCCAGCTTAACCACGGTGGTTTCCAGCTCGATCCGGCCGCGGCGGTTCAGCATATGGGTGAGGGCAATGCCGCCAGCCTTCTGCGGCAGGCGGTTGGCGGTCAGCCGGTCCAAGAGCGCAGCGGCGCCGGGGCCCGAGACCTCAACCTTGGTGAAGGCGGAGATGTCCATGATGCCAACGCCTTCGCGCACGGCCTTCACTTCCAGCCCGACCATGCCGTGCACTTCGTTGCGGCGGAAGGAATAGTGGTCGTGCTGCGCGACACCGTTCTTGGCAAACCAGCGCGGGCGCTCGTGGCCATAGACCTCCTCATAGACCGCGCCCTTTTCCTTCAGCCGCTCATACAGGGGCGAGGGTTTTACGGGTCGGCCTGCCAGACGGTTGAAATGCGGGAAGGGGATCTCGTGGCGCAGCTTGTAATCCTCATGCGCCTTGGTCACCTGCCAGTCCTTGGTGGCATAGGCGCCGAAGCGGCGCGGGTCGTACTCGCGCATCGAGATGTCGGCGGCGCCATGCACCATCCAGCGTGCCAGCTCGCGGGTCAGGCCCGGGCCCCAGCCGATGCCGATCTGGGTGCCGCAGCAGCACCAGTAGTTCTTCACACCCGGTGCCGGGCCGATCAGGGGGTTGCCGTCCGGCGGATGCGAGATGGCGCCGTGCACTTCGCGCTGGATGCCGAGGTCGGCAAAGATCGGCATCCGGTTCAGGCTTTCCTCCAGCCACGGCATCACCCGGTCGTAATCGGCATCGAACAGCCAGTTCTCGTAGTCCCAGGGGCAATGATCGTGCCAGACCGAGTTGCTGCCTTCCTTCTCGTAGATCCCGATCAACCCGCGCTTCTGCTCCATGCGGATGTAGCCCGAGACCTTCTTGTCGTCGCGGATCACCGGCAGTTCTTTGTCCAGTGCTTCGAATTCCGGCACCGGCTCGGTGACGAAGTAATGGTGGGTCATCGAGGTCATCGGCAGCTGCAGCCCGGACCATTCGCCCATCTGGCGGGCATAGGTGCCGCCGGCGTTGACCACATGCTCGCAGCGGATGGTGCCCTTTTCCGACTCGACGATCCACTCGCCGTCCGGGCCTTGCGTGATGTTGGTGGCGCGGCAGTGGCGGATGATGCGGGCACCCTGCTGGCGGGCGCCGGCGGCCAGTGCCATGGTCACGTTGGTCGGGTCCACGTGGCCGTCATCGGGGGTGTAAAGCGCGCCCAGAACCCCTTCGAGGTTATAGAAGGGATGCAGCTCTGCGACTTTCCCGGGCCCAACCAGTTCGATGTTGAAGCCCAGGCTGCGGCCAACGGACAAGGTGTGGCGCAGCCAGTCCATTTCATCCTCGGTATAGGCCAGGCGGAACGAGCCGCAGCCGTGCCAGGTCACAGCCTGGCCGGTCTCTTCTTCCAGTTTTCCGGAATAAAGGCCGATGTTGTAATCGACGCATTTGCCAAGGCCGAAGGAGCTGGTGGAATGGGTGATCTGGCCCGCCGCGTGCCAGGTTGAGCCCGAGGTGAGTTCGGATTTCTCCAGCAGCACCACCTCCGGGCCCCAGCCCTCATGCGCCAGGTGATAGGCCAGGCCTACCCCCATCACGCCGCCGCCCACGATGACCACTTTGGCCTGTGTCGGGAATTCTTTCTCAGCCATTTCGCCGTTCCTGATTGCAATGCGCTTTTCTGCTCGACAGGCTAATTCCATATTTGTACCATCGTCAATCATGAATGGCACAAATGTATCATCGACTGTTTTGGAGCGCCTCGCCGAAGAGTGGGACGCGCTGACCCCTGAGGCACAGAAGGCGGCCCGCTATGTGCTGGAGAACCCTGCGGATGTGGGGGTTTCCACCGTGCGCGAGATTGCCGAGGCGGCGAATGTGAAGCCCAACACCTTTGTCCGCATGGCGCGGCAGGTGGGGTTTGAGGGCTATGAGGATTTCCGCGCCCCGTTCCGCGATGCGATTCGCCGGGGCGGGGTGTCCTTCCCCGACCGGGCGCGCTGGCTGCAGGATATTTCCAGGTCGGGCGAACTGGGCGGGCTTTATGCTGATATGGTCGGCGCCGCGATCCGGAATATCGAGGAAACCTTTGCGGCTATCGACGCCGGCAATCTGGAGGCCGCGGCGCATGCGATCTGGAACTCCCGGCAGGTTTTCACGCTTGGGGTAGGCGTCAACAACGCCAATGCCCGCAACTTCACCTATCTTGCCTCCACCGGCATGAAGCAATTCCACGCCATCCCGCGGCCTGGCTCCACGGCGGTTGATGACCTCGCCTGGGCGGACAGCCAGGATGTGCTCATCGCCATGACCTGCAAGCCCTATAGGGCTGAAGTGATCGAGGCGATTCAGATAGCGCGCGAACAAGGGGTCACCATCGTCGGCATCTCCGACAGCCCCGCCAGCCCCGTGATCCTGCAAGCGGACCACGGATTTACCGTCGCGGTGGACACGCCGCAATTCTTCCCATCCTCCGTCTCGACCATCGCCCTTTTGGAAACGCTGCTGTCCTTTGTGATTGCCGTCTCCAGCGAGGAAATCGTCGAGCGGGTGGAGAAATTTCACAAACGCAGGCACCAGCTGGGCATCTACGCGGAGGACCCTGAATGAACGCAGC